>CAMWKX010000127.1 GCA_947174955.1 uncultured Clostridia bacterium
CATTTCGGTCCGTTTTTGGAAGGTTTTAAGTATGCCGACCCCACGATGGACGGTATATTCAAGTGCTACACCGACAAGACCTGCGCCGTAATGGTCGAGGTTATTCAGGGCGAAAGCGGCGTGCACGTAATCGATTTCGGCTTTTTGAAAGAGCTTGAAAAGTTCTGTAAGGAGCGCGACATACTGTTAATCTGCGACGAAGTGCAGTGCGGCAACGGCAGAACGGGCTATATGTACGCGTACGAGGCGGCGGGTATTCACCCTGATATCGTTACGACGGCTAAGGGCTTGGGCGGCGGCTTGCCTATAGGCGCGTGCCTTTTGTTAGATAAGACCGAAAAGGTGTTCGGCTTCGGCGACCACGGCACGACTTTCGGCGGCAATCCCGTAGCTTGCGCGGGCGCGGTCAGCATTGTAGAAAGGCTTACTCCCGAATTTTTATTGGAAGTGCAGGGCAAGGGCGCATATTTCAAGTCGCACTTGGAGCACATAAAAAACGTAACGGGCGTGAGCGGAATGGGCTTGATGATAGGCATTTCAACCACGAAAAACGCAAGAGAAGTGGCGCAAAAATGTCTTAAAAAGGGGCTTGTCGTGCTTACGGCACACGATAAGGTAAGGCTTTTGCCGCCGCTTACGATAACTAAGGAACAAATCAATTCAGCTTTGAAAATATTAGACGAGGTAATTTCGCAATGAGACATTTATTAAAATTACAGGATCTGACGAGGGAAGATATTCTTTCGATATTGAACCTTGCCGATCAGTTGAAGTTCGAGAGGAACAACGGTATCCAGAAGGACTATCTGAAAGGCAAAAAGATGGGACTTATTTTCCAGAAAGCTTCGACACGTACGAGAGTTTCGTTCGAGGTGGGCATATACGAGCTCGGCGGCTACGGACTGTTTTTGTCCAGCCACGATTTGCAGATAGGCAGAGGCGAGCCCGTTCAGGACACGGCAAGAGTACTTTCGCGCTATCTCGACGGAATAATGATAAGAACTTTCGAGCAGAAGGAAGTCGAGGACTTGGCAAAGTACGGTTCGATACCCGTAATTAACGGTCTTACGGACTACGCGCATCCCTGCCAGGTGCTCGCCGATTTGATGACTATAAGGGAGTACAAGGGCAGTTTCAAGGGCTTGAAAATGGCGTTCGTCGGCGACGGCAACAATATGGCAAACAGCCTTATGGTCGGCGCGATAAAGACGGGTATGTCTTTTGCGATTGCCTGCCCCGAAGGCTACGAGCCCGACGCCGAGCTTATGAAATGGGCTAAGGAAAACGGCGAGTTTACCATTACAACAGACGTAAAAGAGGCTCTTAAAGACGCGGACGTCGTTTATACCGACGTGTGGGCGTCTATGGGGCAGGAGGGCGAGAAAGCCAAGAGGGAAAAGGTGTTTGCCGCATATCAGGTGAACACAGAAAATCTTTTGGTAGCAAAGCCCGACGTAATGTGTCTGCACTGTCTGCCCGCGCACCGCGGCGAGGAGATTACCGAAAAGGTGTTCGAGGAGCACGCTAAGGAAATTTTCGACGAGGCGGAAAACAGACTTCACGCGCAGAAAGCGGTTATGGTCAAGCTTTTAAAGTAATTTAAGGAAAAATAATTTTCAACAGGTAGAAAAAATATATGAAAAACGGCAAAGTATATTTAACGTTACAGAACGGTAAGCAGTTTACGGGTTACAGATTCGGCGCTGACGGCGACGTCGTCGGCGAGCTTGTCTTTACCACGGGTATGACGGGCTATCTCGAAACGCTCACCGACCCCAGCTACTGCGGTCAGATAGTTATTCAGACCTTCCCGCTTATCGGAAATTACGGCATAACTCCCGACCAACAGTCCAAAAAGCCCTGGGTTTCGGCTTACATAGTAAGGGAAAAGTGCGACGAGCCTTCCAATTTCCGCAGTGAAGGCACGATAGAAAAATACCTCGAAGACAACGGAATCGTAGGCATTTACGGCATCGACACCCGCGAGCTTACGCGTATCGTAAGAGAGGCGGGCGTTATGAACGCGGCTATCAGCTCCAAACCGATAAAGGACTTTACTCCGATTGAAAAATACCGCATTAAGGGCGTAGTTCCCAAGGTTACGTGCGAGGAGCCGATTTACCTCGGCAACCCCGACGGCATAAGAATAGTCGTTTGGGATTTCGGCGCAAAGTACAACATTGCAAAGGAGCTTGTAAAGCGCGGCTGTTACTGCATACAGGTGCCGTCGTTCTATACGGCTGAACAGATTCTTGCGCTCAATCCTCAGGGCTTGATGCTGTCCAACGGCCCCGGCGACCCCGAGGACAACCCCGAAGTAATTGCGAATATGAAAAAGCTTATCGGCAAACTGCCCATATTCGGCATATGCCTCGGGCACCAGCTTTTGGCGCTTGCAATGGGCGGCAAGACTAAGAAAATGAAGTACGGACACCGTGGCGGCAATCAGCCCGTCAAATGTCTGAATACCGGCAGAGTATACATTTCCAGCCAGAACCACGGCTTCGAGGTTATTTCTTCGAGCGTGGAGGGCGTGGGTCACGTCAGCTACGTAAACGCCAACGACGGCACCTGCGAGGGCGTGGATTATCCCGATTACAACGCTTTCACCGTACAGTTCCACCCCGAGGCAAGGGGCGGCCCCCGCGACGCGTCGTTCCTGTTCGACAAATTTTTAAAGAACATTACGGAGGGGAAATACAATGCCTAAGAGAGAAGATATTAAAAAAGTACTTGTAATCGGCTCGGGACCTATCGTAATCGGTCAGGCGGCGGAATTCGACTATGCGGGCGCACAGGCTTGCCGCGTGCTCAAAGACGCGGGCATTAACGTAGTTCTGTGCAACTCCAACCCCGCAACCATAATGACGGACAAGGCGCTTGCCGACGAGATTTATCTCGAACCGCTCACGACCGACACGTTAAAGAGAATTATTATTAAGGAACGCCCCGACAGCCTTTTGGCTTCGCTCGGCGGTCAGACGGGTTTAACGCTCGGCTGTCAGCTTGCAAAAGAGGGCTTTTTGGATAAGTACGGATGTAAGCTCATAGGCGTTAATCTGGACTCGATTGACAGAGCGGAGGATAGAGAGCTTTTCAAGGAAACGATGGAAAAGATCAACCAGCCCGTCGTTCCCTCGGATATCGCGTACACGGTCGACGAGTGCGTTGCCGTTGCCGAAAAAATAGGCGGTTACCCCGTAATCGTCCGTCCCGCATATACGCTGGGCGGCGCGGGCGGCGGCGTTGCGTATAACGAAGAGGAGTTAAGACTTATTTCGCATAACGGTCTTATGCTCTCGCCCATAACCCAGGTTTTAATCGAAAAATATATCGGCGGCTGGAAAGAAATCGAGTTCGAAGTTCTGCGCGACAGCAAGGGCAACGTGCTTACGGTCTGCTCGATGGAAAACTTCGACCCAGTAGGCGTTCACACGGGCGATTCTATCGTTATCGCGCCCGCGGTAACTCTTTCAGACAAAGAATACCAGATGTTGCGCACGGCTTCGCTGCAGATTATCAGCGAGCTCGGCATAGAGGGCGGCTGCAACTGTCAGTTTGCACTCGACCCCGACAGCTTCGAATACGCGGTAATAGAGGTTAACCCCCGTGTTTCGCGTTCGTCTGCGCTCGCTTCCAAGGCGACGGGTTATCCAATAGCCAAGGTTGCAACCAAAATTGCGCTCGGCTATACGCTCGACGAAATCAAAAACGACGTTACGGGCAAGACCTATGCGTGCTTCGAGCCTACGATAGACTACGTTGTAATAAAGCTTCCAAAATGGCCCTTCGATAAATTCCTCTATGCAAAGAGAAATCTCGGCACAAGAATGAAGGCAACCGGCGAGGTTATGGCAATAGGCACGAGCTTTGAGCAAGCCATAATGAAGGCGGTGCGCGGTGCGGAAATTTCGCTGGGCACGCTCAATATGCCCAAGCTTGCAGCGTTCAGCGACGACGAGATTGTCGAAAAACTGCACGATTTGACCGACGAAAGATTGTTTGTGGTCTACGAGGCGGTTAAGCGCGGCGTTGCGATTGAAACAATTTACAACATTACCAAAATCGACGAGTGGTTCTTATATAAATTCAGAAATCTGTGCGAATTCGAGAAGTCGATTGCGGGCAGAGCAATTACCCGCGCGGAATATATGAAGGGCAAGAAGCTCGGCTATCCCGATAAGGAACTCGAAAAACTGATCGGCAACAAAC
>CAMWKX010000128.1 GCA_947174955.1 uncultured Clostridia bacterium
GCATATTAGGGGTATTATATTTTCTTATAGCCAAATTAAAATGTTATATAACACCGAAATTGAAAATTTTTAACGTGCATAAATGTTAATTCGTTTCATAGTAGTTAATAATAACTATTTTCAGTTTGGGTATTGAATTGCGCGCGCGTATATAATATAATGTAAATATAGGGGGAAAATCAAAATGGGAATAACATCAAAGGAAATCAAGAACATAGCCGTAATAGGGCACAGCGGCGAGGGTAAAACCACCCTTTGCGAGGCAATGCTTTTCAACGCGGGCGTGATTGACAGAATGGGCACGGTCGAGGGCGGCACCACCGTCACCGACTACGACGAGATAGAGAAAGCCAAAAAGTTTTCGGTATACACCTCCGTCGCGCACCTCAACTGGAAGGGCATTAAAATCAATCTTTTAGACCTTCCCGGCTTTTACGACTTCGAGGGCGAGCGCCACGAAGGGCTTGCGGCGTGCGGCGGCGCGGTGCTTGTTATCGGCGCGAACGGCGTTCTGCCCATCGGCGCGGAGAGCGTCGTCAACTACTGCTTAAAGCTGGGCAAGCCGCTCGTTATCTTTATCAACGGTATGGACAAGCCCAACGCAGACTACGCGGGCACGGTTGCCGCGCTCAAGGAAAAGTACGCGGGCAAAATCGCGCCCATTCAGTTGCCCATTATGCAAGGCGGCAAGATGACGGGCTATATCAACGCAATTCAGGAGCGCGCGTACGAGTTCTCGACCAGCGGTCCTAAGGAAATACCCGTTCCCGACGACCTCAAACAGCAGATGGACGAGATGGAAGACAGAATAGTCGAAACCGCCGCAGAGAACGACGAGGTGCTTTTGGACAAGTACTTCGAGCAGGGCGGACTTACCAGACTCGACGCCATACGCGGCATACGCAAGGGCATCGCAACCTGCAACGTCATTCCCATAATGGCGGGCAGCGCGATAAATAACCGCGGCGTCATCAACCTTTTGGACGAAATCGTCACCTATATGCCCACGGCAAACGAAAGAAGGCGGCTTGCCACCGACCTTTCCGCCGACGAACTTATCTACGTCGACGCGGACGAAACACAGCCGTTTGCGGCTCTCGTCTACAAAACGGTTTACGACTCCTACACCGGCAAACTCAATTACATAAAAGTCTTGCGCGGAAAATTAAAGACGGGCGACACCGTTTATAACTCCACCACGGGCAAGGAAGAGCGCATAGGACAGATATTCACTCTCGCGGGCAAAAAGTGCGAGCTTGTCACCGAGCTCACCGCGGGCGACCTGGGCGCGGTCAACAAGCTTGCCGCCACCGCCACCAACCACACGCTGTGCGCCGTCGGCACGAACATTCAGTTCGACCCCGTGCACTTCCCCCGCCCCTGCCTCTCGCTGTCGGTCAGGGCGGCGAACAAGGGCGAAGAGGACAAGGTGTTTGCAGGTCTTAACAAGATGCGCGAGGAGGACTACACCTTCTCCGTCACGAAAAACACCGAGACGGGCGAGCTCATTTTGAGCGGTCAGGGCGAAACGCACATAGAGCTTCTCTGCGCCAAGCTTAAGAGCCGTTTCGGAATTGCCACCGTGCTCGCCGAGCCGAAGATACCATACCGCGAGACCATTCGCAAGGTTGCCGAGGCCGAGGGCAAGCACAAGAAGCAGTCGGGCGGTCACGGTCAGTACGGACACTGCAAGGTGCGCTTCGAGCCGTGCGAAACCGATTTCGAGTTCGGCGACGAGGTCGTGGGCGGCACGGTGCCCAAGCAGTACATACCCGCCGTCGAAAAGGGACTGCGCGAGTGCTTATCCCGCGGCGTACTTGCGGGATATCCCGTAGTCGGCGTGCGTGCGGTATTGTACGACGGCAGTTATCACGACGTGGACAGCTCGGAAATGGCTTTCAAAGCGGCGGCGGCTCTCGCCTTCCGCGAGGGAATTAAAAACGCTTCGCCCGTGCTGTTGGAGCCTGTCGTTAAATTAAAGACCGCCGTTTCGGGCGAGTACCTGGGCGCGGTTATGGGCGACATATCCAAGCGCCGCGGACGCATTATCGAGAGCAACACCGAGGGCGATATCACGACCGTAGTTGCCGAAGTGCCTCTTGCGGAAACGGCTAAGTATGCAACCGAACTGAGAAGTCTTACGCGCGGTCAGGGCAGGTTCTCTACCGAGTTTGCGCGGTATGAAGAACTTCCTCCCGCTCTCGCGGAAAAGGTTATAGCAGCCAACAAGGACTAAAAAAATACGCCCCGCGGCGGTTGCCGCGGGGCTTTTATTTATTCTGTAATTTCTTCTTTTTCAATTTCAGGTTCGGGTTGCGGCGCGCTTAGTTCGAGCATATTACCCTTCTTATCGTACTTCTCGCCGACCAAAGCAGGGATAATAAAGCGGTAGAAATACTTGCCTTTGCACCAGTCGATTGCAAGTATGACCGAGAACACAACCGTCGTGGCAAAGCAGAAGATAAGGTCGTACATAGTGTCCAGCAAACCCAAATCGAGGTAGCCGTCGATTTCGAGCGTCTGTCCGTTGCCGTACTCTATTATTGTCTTGGTAATGCCGTCTATCTCAACCGTGTGCAGATTGTCGTAAGGGTCGTGCAGGAAGAACGAATGGAAATGTTTGACTATCGTGTCCTGCTGCATATCCATAGAGTGGATAAGGTTGTCGCCCGAGAACTCGTAAATTTCCCAAAGCACGGACAGGAACATTGCAAAGCCCAGTCCGAACAGCACCTGCGCTATAACGCCCTTGGCATTTTTGGGCGCGCCCGTGAGCGACTTTATCAGAATTATTCCGACGACCGAGAACACTATGCCCCACGCCGCGTGCAGAATATCGTCGAGCGGCGGTATCAATCCGTAGAAATTGTAGCTCGCGCCGAGGAAACAGAACAGCACGAACAACAGCATAAATATCGTGTATCCGTAGGGCGCGCGCACGTTCAGCGTGTATTCGGCAAGATAGAACACAAACACTATCGCCATATACGCAAAGCCGATGGGAATATCGCGGTACTGCCCTATACATATAAAATATATAATCGACGCGATGCAAAAGGCTATAAACGCGCCCATCATAATCGTGAGCGGTATGTCCTTAATTCGCTCTTTTACATATTCTTTGACCGTCGGTCTGTCGGTCTTTCTTAACTTTTTCTCTTTAACTTTTGTCATTACGGAATTGTTTCCTTAACTTTAATAATAAGTGGCGACTGCCTCTTCGGGGGGAAGCGGCTCGGCGCGCTCGATTTTTTCGGCAATCAAAACGGGTCCTTCCTGTCTGTATACGGGGCTGTACTCGAAGCCGACTTTGGCAACTATTTTAAGCCAGTCCTTGGTTTCCACTCCCGCTATCAGCCTGCCCGTTTTCAGAGCAAAGCCGTCGTAGGCTATATCCGCCTCGCAGCACGTCATTATGAACCTGCCGATTACGATACAGTCCGCGGGCAGTTTTTTGGACACCGCCGCCATTCCTTTGAACGAAACGGTCTTGCCCTTGTATTCCTCGGGCTTTTCGGACAAGTCGCGGTAAAAGAGCGCGAAATCTCTGTCCTCTATCTCGATTACGGGCGCGTCCTTGTCAAAGGGCATCGGGTCCTCTATCTCGTCGTACTCCGCCTTGCCCCCGATATATTCGTAAACTATGTCGGGGCGGCGGGATATGCCGCGCACTATCTTGTGGTATTCTTCCTTTTCGTACTCGCCCTTGAAACGGTTGAACACAACCATCTGCGTCATCGTGATTTTATCGAAGACGAGCTGGCGCATATTCTTGTTGTAGCTTACGAAAGTCGCACTGTCGAAGAAGGTCATCATCTGGTTGATAACCCAGCTTTCGGGCATAGCGTCGAAAAACTGCTGCAAAAGCCACGTGCCGTTATATTCCACGACTACGCGCTTAGCCTTAGTCTTGCGCGTGAGAAAATAGAGGTTGCCCTCGTTCAGATCCTCGGGCTTTTCTATGCGCTCGATCGCAACGTTTTTAACCTGGAATTTTTCGGGCGCATACTCTTCCTCGCCCTCCTCGCAGACTAAAAGCAACGTGCGCTCGCCCGTATCCATCCGCGGGTCTTCGAGCGTTTCCTGTATGAATTTCGTCTTTCCCGAATCTAAGAACCCGAGAAACAGATATACCGATATTTC
>CAMWKX010000129.1 GCA_947174955.1 uncultured Clostridia bacterium
ACGGGCATATGCTTTATCGGCGAGCGCAACTTCCGCAAGTTCCTTATGGAATATCTGCCCGCCAAGCCGGGTAAAATTCTCACGCTCGACGGCGAAGAGGTCGGCGAGCACGTCGGACTTATGCACTACACCATAGGTCAGCGGCGGGGCGTGAATATCGGCGGCAAGAGCGGCGAATCGGGCAGATGGTTCGTAGTCAAAAAGGATTTACAGAACAATATTTTATACGTATCGCACGGCGACGAGAGCCCGCTGTATTCGGTTGAATGCGAGGTGTCGGGGCTCAACTTTATAGGCATAGATCCGCCCCTATCCCCCTTTGAGTGCACCGCGAAGTTCCGTTACCGTCAGGGCGAGCAGAAGGTTACGCTCATTCCCGAGGGCGATAAGCTGCGCGTTGTTTTCGGCGAGAAACAGCGTGCGGTCACCGAGGGGCAATACGCGGTATTCTATGATAAAACCCGCTGCCTCGGCGGTGGCGTTATAGATAAGGTTATATATTAATGCATAAAGTGTTCTAAACTTCTTGACAGTAGCATATACGTATTGTATAATAAATCTACAAAATTTTACATTAAGAGAGGTTTTTTTATGGACAACAACAATCTTGTACGTTTCTTACTCACCTTCTTCTTGGGTTGGATCGGCAGCTTGATTATCAACCACACGTCGTTAAAGCCCGCAGGCTTTAAATCCAGAACGTTAGCTTATCTCTTCCTTTCGATAATAACGTTCGGTATCTACGGCTTGGTTGCATCTATCTGCAACTTTACGTTCGACCCCAACAAGGAAAAGAACATCGGCTATTTCAGAGATACTGCAAACTAATTTTTGAAACTTTAAAGCCCCGCGGCATTCGCCGCGGGGCTTTATCTATCTCTTTTTATCCAGCACTACTTCCGTCGCACCGTTATACGCAACCGTCACTTCGGTTCTGCCGTGTTTGACTCTGTCGGCAACGTGAATCGCCATTATCCTCACGCGCTTTTTTTCGCCGCCGTCGGTCGTGTATTCGCAATAGAACGCGTTCTTATTGCCGTCCCTGTAAGTCTTGTCGGCGCACAGCAACCTGCCCGCCGCAAATTTTGCGTCCGTCTTAAGAATTCTTTTATACTTTGCCCTTGCCGCAAGCGGCAAGGCAAGATAGAACGCGGCTATTCCTCCCAAGGTCACCACGGCGAACGCTATAAACGGCAAAGCGAACTTAATCTCATTCCAGAAGGTTCCCGAAGTCTGTACGGCTGCGAGATATTCGAAAAAGCACACCGCCCCGACGGTCACAGCCAGCATACCGAAAACCACCGCCGAAATTATATAATATATCCTTCTCTCGGCAATCGGCGCGTACGCCAGAGGGTTGCTTACCCTCTTCGGCTTTTCCGGAACGCTTTTATTAACCTCCGCTTCCTCAGTTCCGCCGTCCCCGCTTAAAAGCGTATATTTGCGCAGTATATAATTCAGTTCGCCCGAACACGCTACGACAAGCTCCTGCCCCTCGTAAAAATAGGGCGCGCGGTTTTTGTATTTGCTCTCAAAACGACCTTCGCGCAACTGCATATCTTCGTCATAGTAAGAGTAATACAGAAACAACCGTACGTATCTTTCCCTTTCGCCGTCGCTATCGTGCGCCCAGTAAGTATCGGAAGTTACGCCCGTTACGACGGCGTTTGTCACGGTCATTGACAACACCTGCTTTTTAAGCCTGACGCCACGCACGTTATAGGCGATAAAAATTGCCAGAGCAGCGGCGAACAACATTCCGAAAACCACGGCAAACATCGGGATATTTTCGGCTCCGTATACGTTGGCGCTGCCATTCTTCGCGGCTATTCCGAGTATTGTCAACAGTATTATAAAAAAACAGGCTATGCCGAAAAATATTGCGGGAAAAGCAGATACTTTACCCTCTATCTTTATAGGCTTCCGCCTGTCGAGAGTAAACCTTTTCACCCTTTCGGGCGGGAAGTCGACGGGCGGCTTTTCTTTTTCAATAACCTTATAATAAAGCTCGTTGCTCTCTTCGAGGTTCTTACCCGCGTCCGCTTTAAGATAGCCGCACTCTTTGAAAATCTTTACCGTATCTTCCGACGGCACGACGCTTATCTTTGCCACGCCCTTTTTGCCCGCAAGTCTTTCGAGAGCGCGGACAAGCAGTTTAGCCGTTCTTTTGAAGTTTTCGCCCGAAACGTACAGCAAGCCGAGGTTGCCCGATTTGTCCATACTTGCAAGCCCGTACAGCGCGCCGTCCTCTTCGGCTATGACCGTATACGCCTTTGACAAAAGCGTGTGCAGTTCTGCCTTGCCCAGGTAATATTGCGGCGCAAACACGCGGTTTTCCGCGCTCTCCAAAAGGGCTTGCGCACTTTTCAAATCGCCCTTGTTATACCTTGCAGTGTTCATTTATACGGGCACGGGACCAACGGGCTTGCCCTTTTTGCGCAACTCCTTCTCGATATCCTCGCACGTTGCCGCAAGCTCCTCTTCCGTTTCGCCCACGTCCACGCCGTCCAAGATGTTCTGCAATTTATATTCGGTATTGAGATAACGGATAGTCTGATAGCCGATGACCGCCGACAGCGTGCCGTTGGCAAGTCCCTGCACCGAGCTGTCTACAAGCACCGAAATTACCGAGCCTAAAAAGGGTATGCCCTTTGCCGCGTCGCCCACCGTGCGCGCTATGCCGTTGCCGATTTTCAGTCCGCCGAGGCCGTAGGCAACCAGAGCGTTGCGCACGACCGCCGCGAATATTTTCACAAGCCGCGTGTCCGAAGGGCGGAATCCGTACAGGAACACGATGTCCTTTATCATCTGAAGATTGACGGTGGCAACAAGCATCGTGTCGATCTTGCTCTCCTGCGAGAGCGCGGAGTACATTGCCGACTTCATAGAGCACTTGAAAATGACTTCGCGCGCGCTCTTTTTAACCGAGCCGTTGTAAAGCGCGGTCAGATTTTCCTTGATGACCTCGTCGTCGTGATACTTGACGCCCGCCTCCAACTTCTCGACGGTCGCGCTGTCGTACCAGCCCACGCCCGCAACGCTGTTGCATATCTCGACGATTTTTTCGGCTATCTGATAGCGCACCCTTTTATTTCTGCGCTTCGCCGCGCCCGCCGTCTTATAGTTAACGTTGGTCACGAAGTAGTCGGTCTTGCAGATTTTAACCACGGGCACTATGTAGAACACAATGAACAAAATTACCGAAACGCCCGCCGCCGCGTAACCCGCGTACTCGTTCATTTCCCAGATGCTCTTGGAAAGAGTGAAAAAGCACCACACGAAAAATACGCCGATAAGCGCGATTATCAGCCGCAGAAAGAACTTCGCGCTCTTCGTGTTCTCGCGCTTTACGTACTTTTCCTCGTACTCGTATATGCTCATTTTGGCGGGCTGTGCGGGTATTTCGTCTTTAACCTTACGCTTGCCGCCCTCAACCTTCGCGGGGAGCAGAACTGCGTCCGCCGCCGCTATCTCGTCTTTCTTTCTTTTCTTCATACGTATACTCCTATAAATCCAGACTGAATTTGTACAGCTCGGACTTACTTATTCCTCTGTCGCGCGCGGCGGCTTTAAGCGCCTCTTTCTTGTCCATTCCGCGCGCTATATAATATAGTATATGCTCCCTTTCGCTAAGGGCGTTTAAAGGGTTTTCGCGCTCGGGCGCGCCCTCGACCACTATTACGTACTCGCCGCGTTTTTCGGCGGGCAAGCCGCCACTAAGATTAAAGGCAACCGCCTCTTCGTGAAGCTTGGTAATTTCGCGCACGGCGCACGCGCGTCTGTCGCCGAAAACGGCGTACATCGATGATATATGGCGGTCAATATCCTGCGGAGCGACGTGAAAGCACAAAGTCAGGTCGCTGTCTTTATACTTTTCCAGCACCTTTTTCCGCTCGCCCTCCTTGTCGGGCAGAAAACCTATGAAGGCGAATCTGTCCGCGGGCAGAGCCGACAGTATGAGCGCGGACAAAAACGCGTTCGCGCCCGGCACGACCGTGTAGGGAACGCCCGCCTCTTTGAGCGCCGCGGCAACGATATTGCCCGGGTCGGATATGACGGGCATACCCGCGTCGGAAACGATTGC
>CAMWKX010000130.1 GCA_947174955.1 uncultured Clostridia bacterium
TGCAGTGCGAAAGTGCTTATCGAGGTATCGCCGCTCGGAGAAACAAAGGGCGCGGCGGTTGAATTTCTGTCCGCGCATTACGGCGTGCCGATTGAAAAATGTTGCGCTGTGGGCGACAACTTAAACGACCTTTCGATGATAGAGGCGGCGGGAGTGGGTGTGGCTGTCGGCAACGCGGTGGACGGACTCAAAGCCGAGGCAAACTTCGTCACCGTAACCAACGACGAAGGCGCGGTTGCAAGAGTAATAGAGCAATTCGGGTACATAGAAAATGACTGAAATTCTGGCGCCCGCGGGCGATGAAAAATGCGCGTACGCCGCAATCAATGCGGGCGCAAACGCCATATATTTAGGGCTCTCGGCATTCTCCGCAAGGAGCAGCGCCGAAAATTTCGGCTACGATGCTTTGGAAAAACTCATTGCCCACGCGCACTTGTTCGGCGTAAAAATTTACGTTGCAATGAACACTTTGGTCAAGGACGGCGAGCTTGAAGAGTTTATAAAATCGGCGGTAAAAGTGCATAATCTCGGCGCGGACGCTCTGATAATTCAGGATATTTACCTCGGCGCGTACCTCAAAAAAACTTATCCGCAAATGTGTCTGCACCTGTCAACTCAGGCGGGGGTGTGCAACGCTTACGGAGCAAGGTACGCCAAAGAGCTGGGCTTTTCACGCGTAATTTTAGCGCGCGAAACCAAACTTTCCGACATAGCGGAAATAGCGAAAATTATCGAAACCGAGGTTTTTGTACAGGGCGCTTTATGCACGTGCTTTTCGGGACAGTGCTATCTTTCCTCGTTCGCGGGCGGAAATTCTGGCAACCGCGGCAAGTGCAAACAGCCCTGCCGCAAGCGCTACTCCATTGACCGTAAGGGCTTCGAAGAGCTTGCCTACCGTATTTCGCTCTCCGATTTAAGCGTGGGGGAGGACGTTGAAAAGCTTATAGAGGCGGGCGTTTCTTCCTTTAAAATCGAGGGCAGAATGCGCCGCCCGGAGTACGTTTCTGCGGCGGTAAACTACTATAAAAACTTGCTCGACGGCAGCATTAAAAAGTGTGACTTATCCGCGTTAAAACGCACATATAACAGGGGCAATTACACAAAAGGGCTGGCTTTCGGGCAGGATAAGTCCTTTTTAAGCGCGGCGGTTCAGGGGCACATAGGCGAGTACCTGGGCACCGTTTCGGTAGAGAGTGGCAAGTATATTCTGCGCACTGCGGAAAGCTTGTCCGAGGGCGACGGCTTTAAAATTCTGCGCGGCGGAAAAGAGGTCGGCGGAGCGGTATTCGGCGGCAAGGTAAAGGGCGGCTATATCTTAAAGAGCGCGCAGAGGCTGAAAAACGGCGATAAGGTTTTTATTACCACCGACGGCAAATTAAACGCCGAACTGCTAAATAAAAAGCGCACACTTAAAGTGGAAATATCCGCGCGCTTTGCCGAGGGCGAACAGCCGCAGGTTATTGTAAACGGTGCAATGTATACCGCTTCTTTCACGGTCGAAAGGGCGCAGGGCAGACCGTTCACAGTCGAAAATTTTACAACTTGCTTTAATAAAATCGATACTTATCCTTTTGAAATTGTCTATAAAAATATTGATATAGAGGGTGAGATTTTCGTTCCGCTTTCGCTGTTGAATGCGTTCCGAAGGGAGGTTTACGCCGATATTTACGTAAATCATTGCCCGAACGGTGCGGAAATGATTGATAAATGCCTGCAATTGCCGCAAGCCGAAAAACCCTCGAAATGCGCAAAAACGGCGGTAATCGCGCGCAGCTTAAGCGGCGTGAAAGCGGATATAGGCATACTCAAACCCGACGACTATTTTAAGGACTTTTCACCCCTGATTAAGAGCTTTGACGGTGAGAAATTCCTGTATCTTCCGCCCTATCTTACGGGTGAGGAAATTGTGCGCATAAAACCGCTTATAAATGCGTTCGACGGCATATATTGCGGGGGCAATTACGCTGCAACGCTTGCAAAAGAGCTTAAAATCAAGCTTTTTGCGGGAGTTGGCTTCAACATTTTCAACTATCTTTCTTTAAGTCTTTGCCCCGCAGATTATGTTGCGCTTTCAAAGGAGCTGACCGTAGCGGAGGCAAAACCTCTTGCCCGCGAAAACACGTTCTATCTTACTGCGGGTGACGTAAAAGTTATGGATTTGATTTACTGTCCGTTCGGCAAATCCTGCGGGCAGTGCGACAAGCGTGATATTTACACGCTCACCGACGAAAACGGCAGAGCTTTCCCTATGCGCAGGTACGAAGTCAGCGGTTGCCGTTTCGAGCTGTTCAACTGCGCCAACCTCGTCTGCGAAAATAATTTTACGGGGAAATTGACCGACCTTACGGCGGACGGCGTAACTTACAAAAACCACACGAAGGGGCACACGGAAGCCCCGGTATTATGATTATGAATTTTGCAAGCTTACAAAAACTCGAACTGGATAAAATACTTACGGCTTGCGCCTCGTTTGCGTGCCTTACGCCTACTAAGAAAGCGCTTACGGCATTGCAGCCGTCGGGCGACCTTTCGGTTGTCCGCGAACGGCTTGCGACAACGACGGAGTGCGACAAGCTTTTATTCCGTTATGGCGCGGGCAAAGTGGAGTACTTCCCCGAAGTGGGCGATTTATTAAAGCGTGCTTCGAAGGGCTCGGCGCTCTCTTGCGGCGAGCTTCTGGAAGTCAACGCGCTGCTGCGTTCGGCTCGCGTTTGCTACCGTTCCGTAATCTCCGTGGACGACAGCGAAATCGTTCTGATAAAGCAGACGGCGGCAAGGCTGTACTTCGACGAGGCTCTCGAAACCGATATTACCGAAAAGATTTTAAACGCCGAGCAGGTCAGCGACCACGCGAGCGACGCGCTCTATTCCATACGCAGTAAAATCCGCAGTCTGAACGAGCGTATCCGCTCCTCGCTTTCCGAGTACGTGTCGGGCGGCAACACCGCGTACTTGCAGGACAGCATCGTCACTATCCGCAACGACAGGTACGTTATACCCGTCAAGGCGGAGTACAAGTCAAAGGTCAAGGGTTTCGTGCACGACCGTTCGCAGTCGGGCGCAACCTTCTTTATAGAGCCGGAGTACGTGCTCAATCTGAACAACGAGCTTATATCATTGACTATCGATGAAAGAGAGGAAGTCGAGCGCATATTAAAAGCACTGTCCGCGCGCGTCGGGGCAATGCGCGAGCGGCTGGAAACGGATATGGAAGTGCTCTCGGAAATCGACGGTTACTTCGCCCGCGCAGAGTACGGCTATTCAATTAAGGCGGTTTGTCCGCGCGTCAACAAACGCGGTTACGTCAGTATCGTCAAGGGACGTCACCCGCTCGTAGGCAAAGACGAGGTCGTGCCCGTTTCGATAGAGCTGGGCAAGGACTACGCGTTCCTGCTTTTAAGTGGCGCGAATACGGGCGGCAAGACGGTCACCCTGAAAATGGTGGGGCTGTTCTGCCTTATGGCGGAGTGCGGCTTGTTTATTCCCGCCGCGAGCGGAAGCGAGGTGTGCGCCTTTGAAAACGTTTTCTGCGACGTCGGCGACAGCCAGAGCATAGAGGACAGCCTTTCGACCTTTTCGAGTCATATGACGACGGTCGCGGCAATCTGCGACGGCGCGGACAACGACAGCTTAGTTTTAATCGACGAGCTGGGCGGCGGCACCAACCCCGACGAGGGGCAGGCTCTCGCCCGCGCGGTCACCGAGTATCTTTTAAAGCGCGGCGCGAAGGGCATAATCACCACGCACTTCACCGCGCTCAAAGAGTTTGCCTATACGCTGGGCGGTATAGAGAACGCGGCAATGCAGTTTGACAGCGCGACCTTAAAGCCGCTGTATTCGATAAAGATAGGACTTGCGGGTGCAAGCAACGCTCTTGCTGTTTCCCGCCGCCTTGGTATGAATCCCGAAATTCTGACCGCCGCAGAGAGCTATCTTTCCGACGAGGGCAGAACCTACGACAATATTTTAAAGCGCGCCGAGG
>CAMWKX010000131.1 GCA_947174955.1 uncultured Clostridia bacterium
AATCAACTCAAAATGCGTTCGGTGTTTAAAGTGCGTTGCAAGCTGTCCGCACGGCGCTCTTGAAATTAAAAAGGCGCGCATACTTGCCCGCTACCTGAAAAACGCAAATTGCAAAGAAATTATAATTTATTAAGCATAAGCCCCGCGCGGTATTAATACCGCGCGGGGCTTTATATTTACTTTATCAACCGAAGAATTCGTGGTAGATTGCCGCGATACATTTTTCGCAGTCTTCGTTCTTTACGCCGACTATGATGTTCAGCTCGCTCGAGCCCTGGTCTATCATCTTCGCGTTTATGTTCGCCTCCGCCATTGCCTTGAAAAGCCGCGCGGAAGTACCTATCGACGAAGACATTCCGTGGCCGACCGTGGCTATCAGCGCAACGTTTTCCATAACGCGGATAACGTCGGGGTCGACTTCGTTCCTTATGCCCTCTATCACCTGTTCGAGCTTGTAACCCTGAATTTCTTCGCTGTCCACTACCACCGACATCGTATCGATTCCCGAAGGAATATGCTCGATCGAAACGCCCTCGCGCTCCAATACGGAAAGCACCTTGCGGATAAAACCTATTTCGGTATTCATATGGTTTTTTTCAATCAGAATTACCGTGAAATTCTTTTTCCCCGCAATGCCCGTAACTACCGTGCCGTCAGGCTTATACTGCGATATGGGCAGTATTGCCGTGCCCTCGTCCTCGGGGCGGAACGTGTTCTTTATAACTATGGGAATGTTCGCCTTGCGCACGGGGAAAATGCTCTCCGAGTGCAGTACGTTCGCGCCCATATACGAAAGCTCGCGAAGCTCTTTATACGAAAGGTTTTTAATCTTTTTGGGATTGTCTACAATTCTCGGGTCGCACGCAAGGAAGCCGGATACGTCCGTCCAGTTTTCATACACCGACGCGTTGACCGCCCTTGCAACGATAGCTCCCGATATGTCCGAGCCGCCGCGCGAAAAGGTTTTTACCTTGCCGTTTGCGCCCTTGCCGTAAAAGCCGGGGAACACCGCCTTTTCCGCGTCCGCCACCGCCGCGCTTATCGCCTTGTAGGTCTTTACGCCGTCAAGCTGTCCGTCCTCTTTAAAGAAGACTACGTCCTCGCTGTCGATAAACTTCGCGCCAAGAAGCTGAGCCATTACGCGCGCCGAAAGATATTCTCCGCGCGAAGCAGTGAAATCCGAGCTCTTTTCCGCATTTATACGCTTTTCAGTTTCGTCGAGTACGGACGTTATATCCATTTCGATATTGAGTTCTTTAACTATGCTTTCGAAACGCTTGCGCACGTTTGCAAAAGCCGCGCTGCAATCCCCTTTTTTGCTGAGCTCGTCGTAGCACGAATAGAGAAGGTCGGTGACCTTGATATCGCCGTTGAAGCGTTTACCCGGCGCCGACACGACTATAAATTTGCGCTTTTCGTCGCTCTCGATTATTTTTTTTACGGCTGTCATTGCTATGCCGTCCGCCATAGACGTGCCGCCGAATTTACATACTTTTAAAGTCATTTTTTATCCTTGTTTTGTGATTAGCTTGGCTTCTATGTAGTAACGCTTTTCGTTACCCTCGCCCATTGAAAACGTTTTTCTGGGAAGGTTGCCGCCCGTAACTATAAGACGGAAAAAGTCGCTCTTACCTATTGCGGGAAGTATTACGCCGACGCCCTGCGCCGAGAAATTTTTAAGCTCCTCGTCGCCGTGGATATAGTCCACCTCGCCGCCGTTTTCACCGATAAAAGATGTTACGTACCCGTCAAGCTGCCTTATTCCTTCGGGAATATCGTCGGGAAAAGGTATTTCCGTAACAACTCCGTTTACTGCAATATATGCTTTTTTGCCGCCGTTCTGCTTAAACCCTTGAACAAATTTTTCGGGTTTGTCGGTCTTTATAAGTCTGTGAATAGGTTCGAACGTGAGCGCGGGGTCATAGATATTGACCGCTTCGACGAGGGCAAACCTTGCGGGATGCGCCTTTGCCTCTTCGGGCGAAAGTGACTTTTTTATATTCTCCCAGCAGGTCTTTGCGGTTGCCAGCGAGTGGTTACCGTCGCCGACGGCAAACAACAGCTTTTCGCCGTTGCCGAAATTGCCGCTGTCCGCAAGGGCGTAAAACGCGTTCCTGACCTCTTCCGCGTTGGAAATATACGTGCCCTTTACGTGTCCGCCGCCCATATTCATATCGAAATCGTATAACGTTTCGCCGCGCTTTGCCGTATTTAATACGGTATTTGCGGGGTCGTTATACAAAAGCATTACGTGGGGAAGTTCGAGCGGAGCGTTTTCCCTTATCTTCACGCGGGGCGGAATGCGTTCCAAAATGGTCGCCTCGGTAGAACGGATAAGCGCCTTGGAGCCCTTGGAAAAATCGTAATCTTCCAGATCTATTGCAATGACAATGCCCGTGCGCGTGCCCGACTGCGTGGTGCGCTCAACGAGGACAAAGCCGCCCTCTACCTTTTTAAAAACTCCGTCTGCAAGATATTCGCGCATCTTCGAATTTATATCGGATATGCGCTTTTCGGGGTTGTCCTTTAAATAAATTTCGGGGAAAATGAGCCTTAACGTAGAGGGCTTTTCACCGACGAGCTTGTCCAGCTCCTCCCAGTACTTTTCGTCGGAAGTGAACTGGTCGCAGGCGTTTACCGACCATACCGTCATATCGGCGTTTTCGGGAAGAAGTATCTGCGGAATTTTAATAGCGTTCATTTTTCACCTTAAACAATGTTGATAAGCACGACGGCGATAGCGGCAAGCACAAGCGCCAAAGCCTTTAAACCGATATTTTTCGTGAACACGTCTTTTAAGAACTTACCGAACTTTTTCATTGTGCTTTTCCTCCTTGCCCGACAAATCCGTCTGGAAATAATTGTTTAAAACTCTCTTTAAGTCGGCGTCGCTGGCGTACTTTTTCTTGATTTCGCCGTTGCGCGCAATGGAAATTACGCCCGTTTCCTCGGATACGACTATCGAGGTAACCTCGGCAACCGTCGTTACGCCGAGCGCGGCGCGGTGGCGCGAACCCACCTCCTGCGGCAGATTATCGTTTTGTATGAGCGGCAGGAAGCAACCCGCGGCGTGTATCTTTTCGTTTTCGATAATCAGCGCACCGTCGTGCAAGGGAGCCTTGGGATAGAACACCGCCTCTATCGTGGGTGCGGTTATGTCGGCATTTACCACCGTGCCGCTGGAAATAATTCCCTCGGGAAGGTTGCCGTTGGATAAAACTATCAGCGCGCCGATGTCGTTTTTGGACATATGCTGTACCGCGTGCGTTATTTCGTCGACTATAAACTCGATGTCGCGCACGGTCTTACCGCTGTCGCTGAGCGTATGCTTTTTAGGTCCCGACCCAAGGAGCGTACGCTTGATTTCGGTATGGAACATCGTGGGCACGAAAATGACGAGCATAAATATTACGATCGCAAGCGTTTGAGGATAAATATTTTCGGAAAGAGTAAACGCAAAGCCGCAAGCTATTACCACTACGTAAAACAGCGCGATAAGCTTGCCCGCCTTGTTCTCCTTTAATATTTTGAAAGTAATATAGAACGCTACGGCAAACACGATAAATTCGAGTACGTAACTGTAATCGAAATGATTTGCCATATTAATTATTTTCGTCCAGTAATTCTGCCAGAATTCTTTACCCCAATTCATTGCATATTCTCCGTGGTAAATGATAATCTTTTCACTATTATATTATTTTATACAAAAAAAATAAAGCGTTTTGACAACAGTTTAACCGCCGTCGGCAAATTTTTTGTTATTTATGCGAAAAATACGTTGGCAAGCGCGCTTTCAAGCGCCCCGTCAGCCGTCATTCTGCCGCTTTTCAGGTCCCCCGCCAGTGAGTACAGTGCGTTTATATACGTTATAAGTCTGTCCCTGCCTATCGCCCCCGCCTGCTGTCTGGTCTTGCCGAACACGTAATCGCTCATTTTAAGCGACGCCGCAAGCTCCTTATCG
>CAMWKX010000132.1 GCA_947174955.1 uncultured Clostridia bacterium
ATTCCAAGTGGATACAGTCCTACCGCGACTTGCCCGTTCTTATGAACCAGTGGGCGAACGTTATGCGCTGGGAAAAGACGACGCGTCCCTTTTTGAGGACTTCCGAGTTTTTATGGCAGGAGGGGCACACCGCCCACGCCACCGAAGAGGAAGCGGAAGAGGAAACTATGAAGATGCTCGGCGTGTATAAGGAGTTCGCCGAAAACGTGCTGGCAATCCCCGTAATCTGCGGAAAAAAGACGGAAAAGGAAAAGTTCGCGGGCGCGGTTGCGACCTACGGTATGGAAGCGATGATGAAGGACGGCAAGAGCTTGCAGTCGGGCACTTCGCACTATTTAGGTCAGAATTTCGCCAAGGCGTTCGATATCAAATTTCTTGATAAGGACGGCGTGCAGAAGTACGCTTACACGTCAAGCTGGGGCGTATCCACCCGCTTAATCGGCGCGCTGATTATGGCGCACGGCGACGCCCGCGGTCTGGTGCTTCCTCCCAAGGTTGCGCCCGAGCAGGTCGTAATCGTTCCCATCGCGGCGAAAAAGGGCGGCGTTATCGAGGCGTGCGAGGAGATAAAGGCTCAGCTCGAAAAGGCGGGCGTGAGGGTTGTGTTCGACAATACCGACAATTCACCCGGCTGGAAATTCAACGAGTGGGAAATGAAGGGCGTGCCCGTAAGAATAGAGGTCGGACCGCGCGATTTAGAGGCGGGCAAGGTGATTTTATTCCGTCGCGATACGTGCGAAAAATGCGAATGTTTAAAGGATAGTGTGGGGTCTACGGTCATTTCGATGCTCGAAACCATACAGAAAGATATGCTCGAAAGCGCAAGAGTAAGACGGGATAATAAAATCGTCAAAGCGGGCGATATTCAGGGCATACTTGCGGGCGTAGAAAGCGGAAACTTTGTAAAGGCGGGCTGGTGCGGCTGCCGCGAGTGCGAGGACAAAATCAAGGAAAAGACCGCGGCTTCCGCGCGCGTTATGCTCGACGAACTCGAAGACGAGCTGTGCGCAGTTTGCGGCAAGAAAGCCGTGCACACGGTTTATTTTGCAAGAGCTTATTAATATAAATAAATCAAGGGAGGCTTACTCTATGAAATATTGTGTACATTGCGGAAAAGAAGTTTTGGACGACGCCATCATCTGCCCGAACTGCGGTTGCAGCGTTCAGTACGGCAACAACGGAGGCAATTACGGCGGCGCGCAGAATAATAACGCGCAGCAGCAACCGTACGTTCCGCCCTATGCCGACAGCTATTCGGGGCTGAGCGTCGGCGGCTTGATACTTGCGTTCTTTCAACCGCTGATAGGACTGATTTTGAGCATAATCGCCCATAGCGAGGCAAAGAGAATAGGCAGTCAGAAATCGCAGTCTATGTCCAAGGCGGGCATAATTATTTCGGCTGTGCTGTTGGGACTTATCGCCGCCGTCTTCCTCATATATTTTATTTTGATTGTTTCGTTGATTGCGGCTTAACAAACTAATTCGGACCGCCCCGTTTTCGGTATGAAAACGGGGCGACGCTTATAAATTCTTATGGACGTGATAAAGGAAAAATTAAAGCTTCTGCCCGACAATCCGGGCGTATATATAATGCTCGATAAATTCGGCAACGTCATTTACGTCGGCAAGGCGCGCGTGCTTAAAAACAGAGTGCGGCAGTACTTTCAGCACAGCCCCAAGCCCGAAAAGGTTATGCGTATGGTCGAAAACGTAGCCGACTTCAACTACATTATCACGGCAACCGAAATCGACGCTCTCGCCTTAGAGAACAATTTAATCAAAAAGTACAAGCCCAAGTACAACATTTTATTAAAGGACGACAAAACTTACCCGTATATCAAGGTGGATTTGCGCGAAGATTTTCCCAATTTTTACGTCACGCGCAAGATAAAAAAGGACGGTTGCAGGTACTTCGGACCGTTTATGGGCGGCATAAATTACAAGGATATTTTAGAGACCTGTCAGCTTTTATTTTCCGTAAGGCTGTGCCGCACGCCGATAAAGGCAACGCCCAGGCGCGAGTGCCTTAACTATCACATCGGCAAGTGCTGCGCCCCCTGCGCGCACAAAATCGGCAAAGAGGAGTACGCCGAAAGGGTAAAGCTTGCGCTCAATTTCTTAGACGGCAACTACTCCAAAGCGGGCGAAATTTTAAAAGAAAAGATGCTCAAAGCCGCCGAGAACGAGGCGTTCGAGCTTGCTCTCGACTATAAAAACAAGCTGTCGATGCTCTCGAAATTAGAGGCAAAGAGGATAACTTCGATAAACAAGCCGATAGACGCGGACATCATTGCGTACGCGGCAAACGGATTATATTCGGCGGTCAACGTGCTCGTCACGCGCAAGGGCATAATGCAGGGCGGCGCGTCTTTCGCCCTCGACGAGGCGCACGAGGACGACGCGGAAGCGCTCACTTCGTTTATCACGCAGTACTATTCCGCGCACGAGCCTCCGCCCGAAATTATCGCCGAAAGCTATTGCGAAAAGGAGTTCGTCGAAAGCTTTTTCAAGGAAAAGCTGGGCAAAAACGTTACGGTCACGCTCGCAAAGCAGGGCACCAAGGCGCGCCTTCTGGATATGGCAAAGGAGAATGCGAAGGATTACCTCGACAAGTCGGTCGACAGAATTAAGCACAAGGACGATATGACGGTCAACGCGTGCACGCGCCTTATGGAAAAGCTGTCTTTGAGCCGCTATCCCCGCCGCGCGGAGTGCTACGATATTTCCAACGTTTCGGGCGTGGACAAGGTCGCATCGATGGTCGTGTTCATAGACGGCGAGGCGGATAAAACTTCCTACCGCCGTTTCAGAATTAAAACCGTCGAGGGCGCGGACGACTTTGCCTCGCTTCGCGAAGTGCTTTTGCGGCGACTTTCCAAGCTTGGCACCGAAGAAGAGGACAGATTTCCCAAGCCCGATCTGGTCGTAATCGACGGCGGCAAGGGACAGCTTTCGGCGGCAAAAGGCATTTTCGACGAGCTGGGTGTAAACGACGTGGACTTAATCTCGATAGCCAAGCAGGAAGAGGAAATTTTTACGGGGGACTTGCCCGAAAGCGTAAAAATTCCGCGCTCGGATTATTCGCTGAGAATGGTGCAGAGAATGCGTGACGAGGCGCACCGCTTCGCCGTAACCTATTTCAGAAATCTGCACTCCAAAAACAGCTTGCAGAGCGTTCTGGACGGCATAGAGGGCGTGGGCAAGCAAAAGCGTATCGCGCTTATGAACAAGTTCTCTAATATCGAAAAAATAATGAAGGCAACCGAAGAGGAGATTGCCAAAACCGAAGGCATAGGCGCGGCGCTCGCGCACAGAATTAAGGTGTATTTAAACGAAAACTTATGAAGAAATTAAGCTGTAAACTCATCGTTTCCGACTTTGACGGAACGCTTGCAAACTCCGATAACGAAGTAGGCGAAGAGGTTAAAAACGCAATAAACGGCTTCGTGGCGGACGGCGGAATTTTTGCCGTCTGCACGGGGCGTATACTGCCATCGATACTTCCGCGAGTGAGGCAAATGGGTTTAAAGGGACTTGTAATCGCGTGTCAGGGCTCGTTGATAGCCGATATCGAAAGCGGAGAAATTATAAAGAACGTAGGCTTTACGAACGCCGAAATTTCGGAAATCTGCTCTTATCTGGAAGGGCTTAACACCAACGTGCAAGCCTATTTTACGGACGGTTTCTATTCGGATCTGGCTTCGGACGACAAGTACCTGACAGTTTACGAGGATATAATAGGAGTTAAGGCGCGCCACACCGATACGCCGTTATCGCGGTTTGTCGGGTTAAGCGATTTGCCGTTCAACAAGGTCGCGACTCTCTGTCACCCAGACGATCAGGGGGAGCTGTATAAAAAAATCAAGGAAAAATTCGGCGCGCGTTTTGACGTGACGTGCAGTGCGAAAGTGCTTATCGAGGTATCGCCGCTCGGAGAAACAAAGGGCGC
>CAMWKX010000133.1 GCA_947174955.1 uncultured Clostridia bacterium
CGCTTTACGAACGACCCGCCCTTAAACCTCGAGCCCTTAATTCGCACTATATTGAACGTGCGGTAGTACTTCCTCGTATGGCAGTAGGCGTATATGTACCAGACGTTTTGTTTATAAATTAGCACGTGGGGGTCGATTACGCGCTTGCTGTGTTCGCCCTCGCGCGAGATGTAGTCTATTTCGATGCAGAGGCTCTCGCGCACGGCTTGCTCGCACACCTTCATCTTGTGCGGGAATTTGCCGAGGTCGGCCCACGCTCCGCCGTCTACTATTATGTTTCCGCATACCGCAAGCTCGCGCTTGTCCGACTTCTGCTCGCGTTGCAGTTTTTCGAGGGCGGACACAAGCTCTTCGTCGTTGACGGTGGAGAGCATAGCCGTAAGCGCGTTGATTATCGCCGCGTACTCGCCGCGGGTAAAGTAGCCCGCGGGCAGCTTGAACGTGTCGGCAATGTACACGCCGCCGTACCGTCCGCGCACTACGTCCACGGGCACGCCCGCAACGTTCAGTTCCTCAACGTAGCGGTACACGCTGCGCACGGATATCTCGAAACGGTCGGCAATTTCTTTTGCCGTTACCTTTCTGCGCGTGATAAGCAGCATCAGCATTTTTATCATTATGCGGTATTTCATAGGCTTTCCTCAAATAAAATATTAAAAAAGTTAAATTTATTTTAACATATATGACAATATCTGTCAAGTATACATAATTATAATGGGGTTGTAAATTCGGAGGTAATTGAAATGACGGTTTTGAATTATATGAGAATGCAGAGGGAAAGGATTGTTGCGAAGCACTTTGGTGAAACGTTTCTGTTCGGCGACGGCGTCGGCGCGGTTGAAATCGAACAGCGCACGGCTTACGACATTTTAAACGAAATCGACAATATGGCGGGGCTGAACCTCAAAGAGAGGATGGCGGCGCGCGAGGAAATTTTGGCGTGAAAAATAACAGGGCGCGGGCGATTGTAAATCGCCCGCGCCTTTATTTTTATTTGGTCAGCTTTTTTTCTATAAGTGCAATTATTCCGTACATCCCGCCCGCCAGGATACAGAGTATGAAGGTGGACGTCATAACGAGGTCGAGCTTGAACACCTGCCCGCCGTAAACGATTAAGTACCCGAGCCCCGCGCGCGAGGATACGTATTCGCCCATAACCGAGCCTATCCACGCCAGGCCGACGGCGACTTTCAGCGTGTTGATTAGCGAGGGCACCGAAGCGGGGATAATCAGTTTAAAGAGTATCACGTGCTTCTTCGCGCCCATTGCCTGCATAAGCGTGAGCATTGTTTTATCGACCGACAGAAAGCCCGTCAGCGTGTTCATTATGCACACGATTATCGCGACGATTACGGTCATAAAGATGATAGCGGGGTAGCCCGTGCCCATCCATATGATAATCAGCGGTCCCAGCGCGATTTTGGGAAGAGCATTCAGAACGACTATATACGGCTCGAAAACTTTATGCGCGGCGTCGCTCATATATAAAAGCACGGCTATGGTATAGCCCAGCACGACCGCTATTACGAACCCGACCATCGTTTCCATAAGCGTTATGCCCACGTGCTTGAACAGCGTGCCGTTGGCGTACAGATCCTGCAAAGTCTTAACGACGCGCGAGGGGGAGCTGGTTATAAACGAGTCGATTACCTTGTAGTGAGCAAGCAGTTCCCAGATGCCTAAAATGCACGCAAGCAGCCCGACGCGCACGACGTTTATAATTATCTTATAGCGCCTGTTCTTTCTTAAATAAAGGAGATGCTCCTTTGAGTAGTTTGCGTTCTTCATATGTGAAAAATTCCTTTCGTTGCAGTATAGTATGGGGTCTACAAGCCAAGCTCGGAGCGTAAAACCTCGAACGTCTGCGAAAATTCGGGACATTCGCGCCGCGATTTCGGGGTGTTGTCGCCGAAGTCGATTATATGCTCGGCAACCACTGTGGCGGGACGGGAGGAGAGCACGATAACCTTATCCGAAAGCGCAATTGCCTCCGACATATCGTGGGTGACGAGTATCGCCGTCTTCTTTTCGCTCTTGATAATCGCCTGCACGTCGTCGCACACTTTGAGCCGCGTCTGGTAGTCCAGAGCCGAAAACGGTTCGTCTAAAAGGAGTATGTCGGGCTGAGCCGCAAGCGTTCTTATGAGCGCGACCCTCTGGCGCATACCGCCCGAAAGCTCGTTGGGTTTCTTTTTCAGAAAATCTTTCAAACCGTACTTTTCGGCGAGGCGCAGCGCATTCTCCCGCATTTCGGGAGTGTTGCGGTTTTTGACTTCGAGCGGCAGAAAAATGTTGGCTTCGACCGTGCGCCAGGGGAAGAGCGCGTCGCGTTGCAGCATATAGCCGAACTCGGCGTTTTCCCGCCTGATTTCACCCGACGACGGTTTCAATAGCCCTGCGGTGAGCGACAGAATGGTCGTCTTGCCGCACCCCGACGGTCCTATCAGCGAGGCGAACTGCCCCCGCTCGATGCCGAACGACATATGCTCTATCGCGTTGGTTTCTCCGTCTTTGGTGTGGTAGGTATAACCTACGTCGTTGAATGAGAGTATCATACGTATACTTCTTGATAAATTTCGTTTGCCCTCTTGGTGAGCACTATGTCGCTAAAAGACACGCGCCTTTCAAGCTCGCCCGCGTTCTGGATAATGTCCTGTAAGCGGGAGAAGCGGCTCTCGGTCATCGCCATATTCTTGACCCACGTGTTTATCGACTTGTAGTTGTTAAGCGATACGGTAATGCTTTCCTTGCTCGTGTTGTCGAAGTATTTGGCAATTTTGTCGGCAACGTCGCTCGTTTCGTGCTCGTAGATATATTTGGTCGCCTTGGTAACCGAGCGTAAAATCGCGTCGACTTTGCCCGTTTCCTTTTCGATGAAGCTCTGCTTTGCCATAAAGCAGGTGTAGGGCACTTCGCCGCCGGCGGGACCTACGGGAGCTACGATATAGCCGTTGCCAGACTTCTGGTATTCGCTTGCCGCCGGCTCGAACATCGTTACGTAATCGCCTATTCCGTTCTGGAACGCTGCGGTCATAGAGTCGAACTGCACGTCGGTAATGAAGTTGGCGTTGACTTTCTGTTCCTTGCACACGTACTGGAAGGTCATAAACGGAACGCCGCCCGGTCTGCCCGCAAGCACGTCTTTGCCCTCCAAGTCGGTCCATTTGAAGTTGGGTTCGGCTTTTCTGCCTACGAGGAAGCTTCCGTCGCAGTTTGTCATCTGCCCGAACACCTTGGGAGCGTCGCCGCTGCCGCCCAGATAAGTATAAATGACCGCTTCCGGTCCGCAGAAGCCGACGTCAGCCGAGCCGTGGAGTACGGCCGCCATAGTCTTGTCGGCGCCGCCGCCGTTGGTGAGCTGAATCTTGTAGCCCTCGTCGGCGAAGTATCCGAGTGCGTCCGCTAAGTACAGGGGTGCGTAGAACACCGAGTGAGTAACTTCGTTTATCTTGATAATCGTTTTGTCGTCCTTTTTACAGCCGACGAATGCGAGCGGCATACCCAACGCGAGGAGCGCCGCGCACACTATGGATAAAATTTTCTTTTTCATTTATTACCTCAAAAAAATTTGATAATACATTTTATGCCCGCCCGCTCTTCATTTGACAATGTGTGCGCGGGTAAGATATAATTAAATTGTATATCGTTTTATGACAGGTGAGTAAAATGGAAAAGACTTATAATCCCAAAGCGTTTGAGGACAGATTATATAAAGACTGGGAAGAAAACGGATATTTCAGGGCGGAGCGCGACGACGACAAAGTGCCCTTTACGGTAATGATGCCGCCCCCCAACGTAACCGGTCAGCTGCATATGGGACACGCCGTGGACGAAACTATGCAGGACACGATTATCCGCTTCAAGCGTATGCAGGGTTACTGCGCCCTCTGGCTGCCCGGCACCGACC
>CAMWKX010000134.1 GCA_947174955.1 uncultured Clostridia bacterium
TTCGTTGCAATGGCAAACGACGTCCGCGTAATCATAATAAAACTTGCCGACAGACTGCACAATATGCGCTCTTTAAACTTCTTGTCCAACGAGAGGCAGCAGCGCATTGCCAAGGAAACGCTAGGCATCTTCACGCCGCTCGCCGACAGACTGGGTATTTCGCAGGTCAAGTGCGAGTTGGAAGATTTGTGCCTCAAATATTTAGACCCCGAAGCTTACGAATACCTTGTCACGAACATAAATCAAAAGCGCGAAGAGCGGCAGATGTTCGTTGACACCGTGGTGGCTCAGCTGAGAAAAATGCTCGAAGAATACAATATCAATGGCGACGTATTCGGCAGACCCAAGCACTTCTATTCCATATATAAGAAGATGAAGAACAAGGGGCTGAGCCTCGACCAAATCTACGATTTAACCGCCGTGCGCGTAATCGTGGATAAAATCGAAACGTGTTACGAGGTGCTGGGCATTATCCACAAGCAGTGGCGCCCCGTTCCCGGTAGAATAAAGGACTATATCGCAACCCCCAAGCGCAACCTCTACCAGTCGTTGCACACGACCGTTGTCACCGATTTCGGACAGTTTTTCGAAATTCAGATACGCACCGCGGATATGCACAAAATGGCGGAGTACGGCATTGCCGCGCACTGGAAATACAAGGAACAGCGCACGGGTGCGGAGACCTCTTTCGACCAGCGTTTAAGCTGGATACGCGACGTTATGGACTGGCAGGGCAGCCTGGAAACCTCCAAGGAGTTCGTCGATTCGCTCAAAAACGATCTGTACGCCTCCGAGCTTTTGGTGTTCACACCGCAGGGCAAGGTAATTTCACTGCCGTTGGAGGCAACGCCCGTCGACTTTGCCTACGCAATCCACTCCGAGGTGGGCAATAAGTGCGTGGGCGCGAAGGTCAACGGCAAAATCGTTCCCATAAACGGCACGTTGAAGACGGGCGACGTCGTTGAAATTCTGACCTCGTCAAACTCCAAAGGACCTTCGTGGGACTGGCTCAAATTCGTGAAATCCGGCTCTGCAAAGGCGAAGATCAAGCAGTTCTTCAAGCACGCGATGAAGGACGAGAACGTAAAGACGGGCAGGTCTATGCTGGAAGCCGAGGCAAAGAGGCGCGGTTATTCGCTCGCCGATTTGCTCACGGACGAAAGCTTTGCCAAGCTGTCCGAAAAGCTCGTGTTCGCTTCGGTCGACGAAATGATGGCGTCGGTCGGCTACGGTGCGGTGGGCGTGAACCAGATAATATATAAGCTCATCGATTTTTACCGCCGCGAACAGCCGCTGCAATTGCCCAAGACCGAGGTGGAAAAATTAAAGCACACTCCCGCTGGCAGCGTTTCCGTCAAGGGAATGGAGGGGCTTTTGGTCAGATTTGCGCACTGTTGCAACCCAGTACCTGGCGACCCTATCGTCGGCTTCGTTTCGCGCGGGCGCGGCGTAATCGTGCACCGCAAGGACTGCCCCAACCTCGTCGATTATGACAAGGACAGAATACAGCCCGCCAACTGGACGGGCGACGCCGAGCAGGGCTTCCTCGCGGGCATAAAGATTCTTGCCGACGACGACGCGGGACTGACCGCGTTCATAACTTCGGAAATATCCGCAATGCAGCTGTATATGACACAGATAAACGGCAGAGTCGGCAAGGACGGCAAGGCGGTTTTCCAGATTTCGGTCAAGCTCAACAAGCTGTCCGATCTGGACCTATTAATCAAGCATTTAAAGCGCGATAAGCACATAATCGACGTATTCAGGACGACCAATTGATATGGGTGTAATAAGTATAATGGGTGGCAGTTTCGAGAGCAACGTTTTCGCCGTTACGAAAGACGGCTATCACTGCGTGCTTATAGACTGCTCTGGTAAAAACTTAATTAATACGCTTGCGCGCCACTGCCTTATACCCGAGGCGGTATTGCTTACCCACGGACACTTGGACCATATAGCGGGCTGCGCTTCTATGCAGGTGAATACCGACGCGAAAATCTATTGCGGAGAGGGAGAGGATAAGTTCATTTTCTCAGAAGAAAACCGCTCTATTTTCGGCGTGAACACTCCCAAATTCGAAATTTATAAAACCCTGAAAGACGGCGAGGAGCTGGAAATCTGCGGCTTGAAAATCAAGGTTATCGCAACCCCGGGACACACTCCGCACGGGGTGAGCTATCTCATTGACGGCAATCTTTTTACCGGCGATACGCTCTTTAAGGGGAGTATAGGCAGAAGTGATTTCCCCGGCGGCGACTACGAAACGCTTGTAAAGTCGGTAAAAAAATTGTACGCGTTGGACGGCGATTACACCGTTTACTGCGGTCACGGATTGGAAACCACTCTCGGCTACGAGCGCAAAAATAACGCGTTCGTTCGGGCATAGTGCGGGGGCAATTGAATGCTGAACACCAATTCGGAGTACCTTCGCACCGAAATAATGGACGTTATCCGCTTATTTGACGCGGAGGACGAGGATATAACCCATTACTTTTCTTACGGCGCAAACGAGTACTACAACTGCATAGAGTACGGCGGCAGGTTTTACGACTTTACCGACAAAAAGCAGACTGAAAACGAGATAGAGTTTAAACGCTATGCCAAGCGGTACGCAAAGATTGCCGTATATCGTGTGCTGTCGGAAGTCAAAAATTTAAACTTTCCGTACGGCGCGCTTACGGGCATAAGACCGACCAAGCTTGCCTATATCGAAAGGGCGGCGGGCGGCGACTTTAAAGAGCTGTTCAAAGAGTGCGGCGTTACCGCAGAGAACGTCGAACACGTTGCACGTATTTTGCAGCTGCAGGAGCCGTACTATAATAACGCGGGCGGACAGGATTTGTTCGTAAGCATACCCTTTTGCCCAACCAAATGCGAGTACTGTTCGTTTATAACCGCACCGATAGCAAAGACTGAAAAATACGTTGATAATTACGTTTCGTGCGTGGAAAAAGAGCTTGCAAGCGTAAAGCCGTTACTTACGGATATCAAGAGCATTTACATAGGCGGAGGTACGCCTTTTGCGATTGACGCTAAGCAATTGGGGCGCATATATGCCGCAATTAACGCCTTAAACCTCAAAAAATGCGAGTTCACCGTAGAGGCGGGCAGGCCCGACACTTTCACCGAGGAAAAGCTGAAACTGACCAAAGATTTCGGCGTTACGAGGATATGTATAAACCCGCAGTCGTTTAAGGACGAAACGCTAGAAAAGATAGGAAGAAAGCACACAAGCGCGGACATTTACAGGGCGTTCGAAACGTCGGCAAAGTACGACTTCGATATCAATATCGATTTGATTGCGGGCTTGACCGACGAAAAACTTTCCGACTTTGAAAACTCGCTTAAAAAGGCGATAGAGTTAAAGCCCGCGAATATCACGGTGCACACGCTGTCGTTAAAAGCGGGCGCGAAATTAAAGGAAAACTGCAACCGTCTTGTAATAGACGATATCGGCGCAATGCTTGCTTTATCGCGGCAGATGCTGACAGAAGCTGGGTACGAGCCGTACTATATGTACCGCCAGAAATATCAGGCGGGCGGACACGAAAACTGCGGCTGGAGCTTAAAGGGAAAAGAATGTGTTTACAATATCGACGTTATGGAAGAGATAGCCGATAACGTAGCAGTGGGCGCGAACGCGATATCCAAGCGCGTGTGTCCGATAGGTTCGCAGATACGCCGCAGCGCGTCGCCCAAGGACATACCGACATATATCGAAAAGGTCGACAAAATAATAGAGGACAGAAACGAGCTGTTTGGACAAAAATAATTGTAAAAAACTTCCTGCAAAACGTTTGCTATTTATAAATAGATATGTTAAACTTATATCTGTTACGGCTACAAGGC
>CAMWKX010000135.1 GCA_947174955.1 uncultured Clostridia bacterium
CTCCCGAACATCTTGAATTGGCGGTTAAAGAGCCTTTTAAACTGTTGGAAAGAGTAAAAAATGCGGGGTCGGTGTTCCTCGGGTACAATACTCCCGAAGCTGTCGGCGACTATTATGCGGGTGCCAATCATACGCTCCCGACGAGCGGAACGGCACGGTTTTCTTCGCCGCTCGGCGTTGACGACTTTGTGAAAACAACGCAATACGTATATTATACCGACGATGCGTTAAAAGCGGCGGCAGATGATATAATTGCGTTTGCAAACTCCGAGGGCTTGGGCGCGCACGCTGAGAGCGTTGCGGTGAGGATGAAAAAATGAGCAGGTTTGCGTGCGATTTAATAAATAATATTTCGCCCTACGTTCCCGGTGAACAGCCGAGAGATAAGCGGTATATTAAGCTTAACACCAACGAAAACCCGTATTATGCATCCCCGAAGGCTGTAAAAAGCATAACCGAGGCGGCGTTGAATAATCTGAACAGATATTCAGACCCAGAATCTACCGAACTTACCTCCGCAATAGCGAACTTTTACGGAGTAAACTCCGAAAACGTTATGGTAACGAACGGCTCGGACGAGGCTCTTGCGTTTGCGTTTTTTGCTTACGGCACCCGCGGCTTATGCTATCCCGATATTACCTACGGATTTTACGACGTTATCGCAAATCTTTTTGATTGCAGCGTGGAGCATATCGCTCTGAATGACGATTTCAGCATTGATGAAACGCAGTATTATAATAAAGGTAAAACGGTTGTTTTAGCAAATCCGAACGCGCAGACGGGCATAGAACTGTCACTCGACGCCATTGAAAGAATTGTCAAGACAAATCCCGAAAACATTGTAATTATCGACCAGGCGTACGCCGATTTCGGAAAGTGTAATGCGATTGAACTTATAAAAAAATATAACAATTTGGTTGTTGTGAACACGTTTTCAAAGTCGCGCTCACTTGCAGGTGCGCGTGTTGGATACACGATAGCGGATAAAAGTCTTATTGAAGATCTGAAAAAGGTCAAAAATTCGTTTCATCCGTATAACGTCAATAGCGTTTCTTCGGCGCTCGCCACTTGCGCGATAAATGATAAGGAGTATTTTACTCAGTCGGTTGAAAAAGTAAAGCGGACGAGGTGCATACTGACGGAGGGTTTGACGGCGTTAAACTTTATGGTTCTGCCGTCGGCGGCAAATTTCATTATGGCGAAAAGCTCAGAAATCGGTGGTGGCGAGCTGTACAAATTGCTGAAAGAAAAGGGCGTACTCGTGCGGCATTTTAAGGACGAAAGGATACGCGATTATATTCGTATAACCGTGGGAACTTACGAGGAAACAAGTCAATTATTACAAATTTTAAGCAATATTTTAAAGGAAAAGCGTTTATGAGGACGGCGGAAATTAAAAGAAAGACAAGGGAAACGGATATAGAACTTGCTCTGAATCTGGACGGCGGTATGTACAGAATTGATACAAACTGCGGTTTTTTAAACCATATGCTGGAGCTTTTTGCCGTTCACAGCGGGTTCGGGCTTGACGTAAAATGCGTCGGTGACGTGGAAGTCGATTTTCACCATACCGTAGAAGACGTCGGTATTGCTCTGGGGCAGGCGTTTAACAGCGCAATCGGCGACAAGCGCGGAATTAACCGCTATGCAGACGTGACTATACCAATGGACGAAAGTCTGGTGCTGTGCGCGGTCGACGTGAGCGGCAGGGGCGTACTTAACTACGATTTGAAAATCGAGAGCGCAAAGGTAACGGACGACAGCGACGAGGTCAAACAAAGAGCGGTCGGACTCTTCGACACAGAGTTAATCGAAGAATTTTTTCTTTCGTTCGTGCGCGAGGCAAGAGTGACTTTGCATATCGTCAAGCTGTACGGTAAAAATACTCACCATATTATAGAGTGCGCGTTCAAGGCTTTTGCGCGTGCATTAAAGGCGGCGGTTGCCGTAACGGGCGATGCCGTGCCGTCAAGCAAGGGTGTTTTATGATTGCCATAATAGATTACGGCGTGGGGAATCTGTTTTCACTGACTCAATCGCTTAAAAAAATCGGCGCGGAGAGCATAGTTACTTGCAATCCGAAAGAGATTGAATGTGCCGATAAATTGATTTTGCCCGGCGTAGGTGCTTTCGGTGACGCGGCGAAGAAATTAAAAGAGAGCGGGCTTGACGTTGTAATTAAGTCCGAAGTTGCCAAAGACAAGCCGCTTCTGGGCATTTGCCTCGGTATGCAGTTGTTATTTGACAGAAGTTTCGAGTACGGCGAGCACGACGGGCTGGGACTAATTTGCGGCGAGGTTTTACCGCTTTCAGATTACGTTAGCGAGTTGAAAATACCGCATATGGGCTGGAACAGCCTCGAATTTGTTGATAATAACCCGCTTTTTAATAATCTGCGGCAAGGCGAGTATGTGTATTTCGTTCATTCTTATTTTGCGAAATGTGAAGAAGGGCTTTCGGCTACGACCGATTACGGCATAAAAGTTACTGCCGCGGTGAGAAAGGACAACGTTTACGGCGTTCAGTTCCATCCTGAAAAAAGCGGAACGGCGGGGCTTGAAATTTTAAGAGCATTTAATGATATACAGGCAGGATAAGCTATGAAAATATTTCCCGCAATCGATATAATTGACGGCAAAGTTGTCAGACTTTGCAAGGGTAATTATGCCGAAATAAAAAAATACTCGCTCACACCTCTTGATGCTGCCGAGCAGTTTTACAGCCAAGGAGCGACAAATCTGCACGTTGTCGACCTAGACGGAGCCAAGAGCGGCAAAGCTGATAACGCAAAGACAATTGAAAATATTGTTGCAAAATGCGGAATGTTTGTCGAGGTAGGCGGAGGTATAAGAACCTTTAACCAAATTAAAAAGTATTTGGATTGTGGTGTAGGTAGAGTAATTCTCGGTACAATTGCCGCAAAGGATTTTGATTTCGTGCAGAAAGCCGTTGCGGAATTCGGTGCGGCGGTTAGCGTAGGCGTGGACACACTGAACGGAAAAGTTGCCGTAAGCGGCTGGGAAGAAGTTACAGAAATTAACTCACTTGAATTTTGTAAGCAACTGAAAAATATCGGTGTCGAAAATGTAATTTATACAGATATAAGTAAGGATGGTATGCTGAAAGGTACAAATCTAGAGATTTACGAAGTACTATGTCAGACAGAATATCCCAAAATTACAGCATCCGGAGGCGTTTCCGTCATAAAAGAGATAGAAAAACTTAAAGAAATGGGAATTTACGGTGCAATTTTGGGTAAGGCGCTATATGAAAATAAAATCGATTTGTCGAGCGCAATTAAGATTGCCGAGGATAAAATATGTTAACTAAAAGAATTATCCCTTGCTTAGACGTGAAAAACGGCAGAGTCGTAAAGGGTAAAAATTTTACCAATCTGATGGATGTAGACGACCCCGTTTCACTTGCGGCTTATTATTCGGACGGCGGCGCAGACGAGCTTGTGTTTTACGATATAACGGCAAGTTCTGAGGGCCGAGCGCTATTTTGCGACGTTTTAAAAAATGTTGCTTCAAACGTATTTATTCCGCTCACGGTTGGCGGCGGTATTAATAATTTAGACGATTTCGACAGAGTTTTAAAGTGCGGAGCTGATAAGGTTAGCGTTAACAGCGGAGCGATTGCCGATCCGACTTTGATTGAAAAGGCGGCAAAACGTTATGGAAATCAGTGCGTTGTACTGTCTATGGA
>CAMWKX010000136.1 GCA_947174955.1 uncultured Clostridia bacterium
ACGAGAGCCTTCTTACCGGTGAATCGGTTTCGGTCAAAAAACAGATAGGCGACGTTTTGTACGCTGGCAGCTTTATTGCAAGCGGCAACGGCAAATGCCGCGTCGAAAAAGTCGGTAAAGAAACCTTCCTTGAAAAACTTACCGCAAAAGCTAAAAAATATAAGCGCCCCAACTCGGAGCTTATTAACTCGATGCATATGATTATCAAGGTCGTATCCATCGTCATATTCCCCATCGCTATCGGCGTTTTCCTGGTTTGCCGTGCGACGAACGACGTAGGAAACTTAATCGTTTCAGGCGGCGTATTCTCGGAAGAAGTCTGCAAGGCTCTCGCAAGGACGTGTTCGGTCGTTATCGGTATGATACCTTCGGGTATGCTGCTTTTGACCTCCGTCGCGCTCGCAGTAGGCGTTCTGCGTCTTGCAAAGAACAACACTTTGGTCCGCGACTTGTACTCACTGGAAATGCTTGCCCGCGTCAACGTTCTGTGTCTCGACAAGACGGGTACGATTACCGACGGACGAATGAAGGTCAACGACGCGGTAATTTTGAACACCGTCGGCGAGTACTCGCTGAACGATATTATGGGCAGTATGCTTGCCGCTCTCGACGACAACAACCAGACGTCGATTGCGCTTTACAACCACTTCGGGCACAGCGACGCGCTATCGCCCACCGCGAAAATCCCCTTCTCGTCGAAGAGAAAGCTCTCCGCGGTTACGTTTGCGGAAGTGGGCACGTTCGCTATGGGTGCGCCCGAATTCGTATTGAAGCCCCTTCCCCCCAAGGTTGAAAAAATCGTTAAGCAGTACGCTCAGATGGGTCTGCGCGTTATCGTGCTTGCGCACTCCTCCACGCCCATCGTCGGCGACAAGCTCCCCGCTATTTTAAAGCCGGTTGCAATCATTTCGATTGCCGACAATATCCGCGAGGACGCAATAGAAACAATCAAGTGGTTCAAAGAAAACGACGTTGACGTTAAGGTAATTTCGGGCGATAACCCCATTACCGTATCGGAAGTTGCAAAGCGCGCGGGCATCAGCCACGCGGACAAATTCATTTCGCTCGAAGGTCTGAACGAAAAGGAAGTCGAAAACGTTGCCAACAAGTACACCGTTTTCGGGCGTGTTACCCCCGAGCAAAAGGCGATTCTGGTGCGAACGATTAAGTCCGAGGGCAACACGGTTGCTATGACGGGCGACGGCGTTAACGATATCCTTGCATTAAAGGAAGCCGACTGTGCTATCTCGGTTGCTTCGGGCAGCGAGGCGGCGCGTAACGTCAGCCACCTTGTGTTAATGGACAACAACTTCGGAAATATGCCCAAGGTCGTAGGCGAGGGTCGCCGCGTTATAAACAACATTAAAAACTCCGCTTCCCTCTACCTTATGAAGACGCTGTTTACGGCTACGCTTGCCGTACTGTTCATTCTGATGAGAAGCGCGTATCCGTTTGCGCCGAGCAATATGCTCTTACTGGAAATGTTCGTCATAGGCGCGCCCTCCTTCTTCCTCTCGCTGCAACCCAACAACGCGAGAGTCGAGGGCAAGTTTATTACCCACGTTCTGAGCCGAAGTATTTCGGGTGCCGTGGTTATGATACTGTGCGTTATGTCGATGTTTATAGTCTGCGAATACGCCGGACCGGAATTCAGAGATTTCAAGACGGCTATGTGTATGATGGCGCTCGTGCTTTCGGGACTCGTGATGCTGTTCAGAGTGTGCCAGCCGTTCAACGGTTACAGACTCGTGCTATACGTTTCTATGGTCGCTTTGACGATACTTGCAATGGCGATGCCCGCTATCGGCAAGCTGCATTTAGCTGACGCACTTTGCAGCGGCTGGAGCAGCCTCAACTGGGATTATGCAAAAGTTCTTATCGTCGTGGTCGCCGTCGAAGCCGCGTTCCCGCTGTCAAAGTCACTGATCAAGATTATGGAAATTATAATGCCCTCCTCCACCGAGGGAAAAAAGCACGCTGAAGAGCAGAAAGATTTAAGAAAGAGATAATTCAGACAATGTTAAAGCCCCGCGGCAATCTGCCGCGGGGCTTTACTTTGTTGTTTAATCGTTATCGCTCTCTTCGGGAGGTACGTCCGCCGCGCTCTCCTCGGGCGCCTGCGTTTCAGCCTCGTCGTCGCGCTCGGTAAGAGCTACCGTTGCAACCACGCCGTCCTTTAATCTCATAAGCCTTACGCCGCGCGAAGCTCTGCCGAAGCGGGAAATGCTCGAACAGTGCATTCTTATAATCGTGCCGCCGTCCGAAATAATCATAGCGTCGTCATCGTCGGTGACCTGCTTAATGGATACAAGCGCACCCGTAAGCTCGTTGAACGTGCCCGCCTTGATACCCTTGCCTGCGCGCCCCTGAGGACGGTAATTGGACGGATCGCAACGCTTGCCGTAGCCGTTCTCGCTGACCGTAAGCACGTCCTTATCCTTATCTACAACGAGCATATCCACGAGCCTGTCGTCGCCGACTAGCTTCATTGCCCTTACGCCCGCGGTATCTCTGCCCATTGCCCTCACGTTTTCCTGGCTGAAGGTTATGCACTTGCCGCCGCGGCTGGCAACCATTACGTCGTCGCCCTCCGAGCAGTACTGAACGGAAATGAGGCTGTCGCCCTCGTTGAGCTTGATCGCTATCTTGCCGTTGCGGTTGATGCTCGCAAACTGCGAAATGTCCGTCTTTTTAATCATACCGTTCTTGGTCGCAAAGCATATGAACTGCTTTTCTGCGTTGAACGGCAGCATCGTTTCAATCTTTTCGTCCTGCGATATCTGCACGATATTTACTATCGCTCTGCCGCGCGCCGCTCTCGCCGCCTCGGGGATATGATAGCCCTTAATCGAGTAAACTCTGCCAAGGTTGGAGAACAACAGTATGTCGTCGTGCGTCGAGCAGACGAACATATTCTCAACAAAGTCCTCTTCCTTGGGCTTGTGCGCCGTTATGCCCATACCGCCGCGGTGCTGCGCCTTATATTCGCCGACGGGCAATCTCTTGACGTAGCCCGTGTGCGTGAGCGAGATTACAACCTGCTCTTCGGGAATTAAGTCCGCGTCGTCGATGTCGCCGAAATCGACTGCGATTTCCGTCTTTCTCTCGGAAGGATATTTGCGCTTGATTTCAAGTAAATCGGTCTTGATTATATCGTATACTCTGCTCTCGTGTGCGAGTATGTCCTTGAAGTCGGCTATCGCCCTTTCAAGCTCGTTCAACTCGTCCGTAATCTTGTCTACTTCGAGGTGGGACAATCTGTACAGTCTCAGTTCGGCAACCGCCGTAGCCTGCTTCTGGTCGAGTTCGAAGCGCGCCGTCAGTTTGTTCACGCAGTCGCTCTTGTCTACTGCGCTGCGGCAGACCTCTACGACCTCGTCAATCGACGCCTGCGCGATTACAAGACCGCGCAAAATGTGCGCGCGCTCTTCCGTCTTAGCCAGGTCGTACTTGGTTCTTCTACGGATAACTTCCTTCTGGTGCTCTAAGTAGTAATATATGAAATCTTTTAAGTTACAGATTTTGGGAGTGCCGTCCACGAGGGCAAGCATTATAAGCCCGTCGGAAATCTGCAAATTGGTGTGCTTGTACAAAAGGTTTAAAACAACCTGCGCGTTCGCGTCCTTTTTGATTTCGATAACGATACGCATACCGTCGCGGTCGGACTC
>CAMWKX010000137.1 GCA_947174955.1 uncultured Clostridia bacterium
ACTTTTTAAGGCACATCGAGCGCACGCGTATGCTCGTGCACGTCGTGGATATTTAGTGCTTGGAATAGCTCGACCCGCTCGACGATTTTGTCAAAATCAATTCGGAGCTTAAAGAGTATTCGGAAAAGCTTGCCGCCCTCCCGCAGATTGTCGCACTGAACAAATGCGACGTTGCGGGCGCGGAGGAAAACGTAAAAGCATTTAAAAAGAAATACGGCAAAAAGTACAAAATTTTCCCGATAACCGCGGTGAGCGGCGAGGGAACGGAAGAGCTTATAGTTGCGGTAAACGAGCTTTTGAAAACTCTGCCCGCCGCGGCTCCCGTCGAGGCGGACGAAAACTTCACTTACCGTAAAAGCGGCAATCTCGACTACGAAATTTACGTTGACGACGACGGCGCGTACGTGCTTGTCGGCTCGCTTGTGGATATGCTCTGCCGCAACGTTGCGTTAAACGACGCGGAATCTATGGCGTATTTCCAGAAGATTTTACGCGAAAAGGGAGTTATCACCCAGCTCAAAAAAATGGGCATAAACGAAAAAGACACGGTTATCGTGGGTGACGTGGAATTCGAATTCGTAGATTAAGGAATAAAATTATGTTGACAAGCAAACAGAGAAGTAAATTAAAAGCCCTTGCCGCAAACATCGACCCGATAGGGCAGGTGGGCAAGGACGGAATAGGCGAAAATATGCTCAAAAGCTTTTCGGACTGTCTGGAAGCCCGCGAGCTTATAAAGGTGCATATTCTGGAAAACGCGGACGGCGACCCTCAGGATATAGGCAGGGAGCTTGCCGCTAAGCTTAACGCGGAGTGCGTGATAGTCATAGGCAGAAAGGCGGTTTTATACCGCAAGTCGTCGAAGAAGGATTTCAAGCATATTCAGCTCGGCTGACTTATCAGAACGCATACTGCCGAAAGAGCCATTAAAAGTCCGCCGAACACGATATAGTAGAGCGGGTAAAAGGTGAAGAACGAGAAGAAAAGCAGCGTAAGTCCGCTGAAAAAGAGGGGTACGCACAGCTTGCGGTTAAAGCGCTTTTTAATGCGTTTAAAAAAGTTCGGCTTTTTCACGTTGCCCAAAGCGTACTTTTCGGGCAGAAGGTTTTTGTCCTTTAAAAGCGCGTATATTTCCGCAACGGTCACGATTTCAATCGAGAAATCTTCGGCAAGAGAGAGGGCGGCGGGCGAAATTTCGCAGCAGTAAATATGCTTTTTCTTTTTAACGTTTATGCGTATTATCTCCGCGATATCGTCGGAAGATAACGGCGACATTTTAAAGTTGAAAAAGTACATATTATCGTTGTCCTGCAAGCGGTTACCCCGCACATATGTGCCCTCCAACGCCTTTTCGAACAGATATAAAAGGTATTCTTCGCCGCAGACGGACAAATGGAGGGAGAGCGATTTTTTCTCGCTTTCGGAAAGGGATAATATAAACCGCTTTTTGCGCCTGGATAAGAGCACGTTAAAGGCGATAAGTCCGCAGACCAACGCCGTGCCGATAGCGACGATCAGCGCGGTCTGCGCGTTGCGCGTGTAAAATCGCACGCCCGTGAAGCATAATATGAACGCGCAAAGGGTAAAAAATATAACGTCGGAAACAAGAGCAAAATTAACTTTTTTCATATGCTGAATTATTGACTTAAATTACGGTAGATATACTTTATGAGAATTGCGATTTTCGGAGGAGCTTTCAACCCCGTCCACCGCGAACACGTTAATCTGGCGCGCGCGGCGGTAAGGGAGCTGGAACTCGACAAAATAATAATTATGCCTACGGCGGTCAGCCCTCACAAGGGCGGGCGGCTTGCCGCGGACTTTTTTCAGCGCTACGAAATGTGCCGCCTTGCATTTGCAAGCGTTCCGCAGGCGGAGATAAGCAATTTCGAGCTCACCCGCGGCGGCGTTTCGTACACCTATCTTACGTGCGAACATTTTGCCGAAATCTATAAGGACGCGGAAAGGTACTTTATAATCGGCGCGGATATGCTGGAAAACTTTCCGCAGTGGAAGTATCCCGAAAAGATCTTGCAAACCTTTTCGCTCGCCGCGTGTGCGCGTGAAAATCAGGACGGATTCGAGGAGAGCAAGGAACGGGTGGAGAGGCTGTTTTCCACAAAGGTCAAGACGATACCTTTCGTCGGCGAAAGAGTCAGCTCGACCGAAATCCGCACTCTTGCCGCGCTCGGCGAGGACTTTGACAGGTATGTAAACGCGGCGGTAGGGCAATACATTAACGACAACGCGCTCTACTATCTGCCCGCATTGCAGGGTTATAAAAGACTGCTCACACCCGAGCGGCGCGCCCACACCGTGCGCGTTGCGTTTATGTGTGCAAAGAACGCCGCGCGCGTAAAACTTACCGAAGAGCAGGCGATAACTATGGCGGCTCTGCACGACTGTGGAAAAAACCTGAAAGCCGACAGTCCGCTGTTAAAGGGGTTTACTCCGCCCGACAATTCGCCGCCGCCCGTAGTTCACCAGTATTCGGGCGCGTACGTGGCGGAACACAAATTCGGAGTTGCCGACAAAACCATTTTGAGCGCAATTGCGTGTCACACCACGGGCAAGGAAGATATGAGCGACGCGGACGCGCTGTTGTACCTTTGCGATATGCTTGAAGAGGGCAGAAAGTTCGAGGGCGTGGAAGATTTGCGAAAGATTTTCAGGCGCGATTTAAGGGAGTGTCTTTTTGCGGCGCTTTCGCATCAGATAGAATATTTAAAGAGTACGGGCAAGCCGATAGACGAACAGACGGCGCGGGCGTATGAATATATAAAGGATAAAAAAGTATGAGTGAAAAATTAACGAGCAAGCAGAAAACTTTGCAAATCTGCAAATATTTAAGCGACAAAAAGGCGTACGGGATAGTCTATATCGACGTGGAGAGCAAGAGTTCGCTGTGCGACTACTTCGTAATTTGCAGCGGACGTTCGTCCACGCAGGTCAAGTCGCTTGCCGAAAACTTAGAAGAGAAAATGGAAAAGGAGTGCGCGCTCACTCCCCGCCGCCGCGAGGGCGTGCGCGAGGGCAGATGGGCGGTACTCGACTACGAGGACGTAATAGTACACGTATTCAACGACGAGGAGCGCGATTTCTACCGCCTCGAAAGACTTTGGGAAGACGGCAAAAACCTTACGAAGTACGAGGAAAAGTAATTACTTTTTGAACTGAATTTCCTTGGGTTCGGAATAAGACTTTCTGGCGCGCTTCTTTTCGACTATGTAGTAGACGGGCTCGACCTTTTTTTCGGGCTTCTTCTCGGGTTCGGGCTGTTTCTTTTTCAAGCTGAAAAACCCGACGACAGCCAGTTTAATTACGTGCACCAACGCAAAGCAGACGATAAAAGTTACTAAAATATACACAAGTCCTAACATACCCATACGTTGATTATAAAGCTTGTTCTAAGCAAAAAAATTGTAAAATATTATATATAAAGGTGATTTTATGCAAGAAGAAAAGGATACCGCAACTTTAACGGAAGAAGAGCAGTACAAAGAGTTTAAGCGAATAAAGAGAATGGAGGAGGCTAAGGCAAGCGTTCTGAAAATCGAGTGCGACTGCCTTTCGCCGTATACCGACAAAACGTCGCTTAAAGAAACGTGCAAGACGGCGGATACGCTGGCTATCGGCGCGATAGTCGTGTTCCCCGACTACGTAAAGG
>CAMWKX010000138.1 GCA_947174955.1 uncultured Clostridia bacterium
GCTCCTTTATGTATTCCACCTCGCGCGCGTTGGATATGCCGCAGTCGACCGTAATAAACAGCTGAGGGAAAAACTCCTCGAAAATCTCGTCGACTGCGTTTTCGTTCAGTCCGTAGCCGTTGCGGCGTTCGGGAACGTACACGACCGCGTTTATGCCGAATTCGGCGAGCGCGCGGCATAAAACCGTCGAGGCGCAGATACCGTCGGCGTCGTAGTCGCCGTAGATTGCAACCGACCATTCCTCGTCGCGGGCGCGGGTGATAAGCTCGACAGCCTCCCTCATTCCGCTCATTAAAAAGGGACTTAAAAACCGCTCCTTGCCCGCGTGGATAAAGCCGTTTATCTTGTCGGCAGTATCGATGCCGCGGCCGTACAGTATGCGCACGGTTTGACCGCTCAGCCCCGTCAGTTGAGAGAGCCGTGAAATTTCATTAAGTTGTCCGTCGGAAAACTCCGCTTCGGCAATAATCTTTTTCATTGCCCCCTCCTTATAAAATAAAATCAAAAGGGCGGGAAATATTCCCGCCCCGAAAGTACTGATCTTAGTCGGCTTTTGCCAAATCGGCGGGCTTTGCGGCTTTCGCCGTCTTCTTCTTTTTGCCCGACTTTAACGATTTGATAACCTTTTCGCACGTCTGGTCAATAGCGCCGTGTACGGCGGGCGTGAAGAACATTGCGCCGTAACCTACCGCAACCGCGCCGAGTATAACCAGCGCCGCGGGAGCAAGTGCACCGCCGAACATCTGAGCGATTGCCGCGAATATTCCGAATATTACCGCCGCAGCCGCAAGCGCGCATACGGACGTAAACGTAAGCATACGCACTTCGCTCGCGGAAGTTTCCAGAACTTCCGGTCTTTCGCTCTTAGCATACTTGTCGCTTGCGAAATTTTTGCGCGTTCTGTCAAACAGTACCGCCGAGAATATCATAGTAACGAACACGACTGCCGCGCCGAACGCTATCATTTCCGCGCCTACGGGTATTCTCGTTATCGCCGCGAGGGCAACGAACACGCCGAGATTGTGCACGCACGCCAAAAGCGCAGAATACGCCGCGCGCAGTTTATAGCGTACGATAAAGTACAGGAACTGGAACGCAGCCGCCGCGGAAAGGGCAATCGCCGCGAAAGTTATCGCCTTGGAGCCGCCCTCTTTAACCGTACTCTCGTGCACCGTTGCGCTATTTGCGTTGAGTTCGATGCGCTCACCGAGCTTTTCGTTAATTTTGGTTGCCGCACTGTTCAGCTTTTCGGTGTCGGTCGACGTTACGAATTTGTATACGATTTCACCGCCGTCGTTCGTACGGGACGTCGCGGACTCGTAAGACTTTAAGCCGCCGAGAGCGTCCTCGCAAACGGACAACGCTTCGTCTTCGGTAACGGGCATATAGTATCTTACGGTAACGCTCTTATAAGAAGAGAACTCGCCGCCGTAGTTGAAGAAGCCGCCCGCGCAGAAATGGCAGATTGTTCCGACTGCAAGACCGATAGCAATCAAAACCGAGCTTATAATTATGAACAGATGGATTTTTGCACAAACTTTAAACTTAGTCATCTTCGTACACCACCCTCTTTAAGCCTGCGAAACGGAACTTGTCCTTGACGGGCGAGCTAAGCACGTACCACATAAACCTTGTAAACCAATATAAAACGTAGCTTGCCACAACGCCGACCAGCGATATAAGTCCGCACGCCGCAACTTCGCCCACGCCGACGGCTGCAAGAAGTATCGCAACCACGACGAGAACTATATGCATATCGGTAACCGTCATAAGCACGTTTTTGTACGCGTCCTTTACGGAAGCCTGCATCGTTCTGCCGCTCTCGGTCATACGCTTGGTTTCCGCAAACACTATCGCGTTGCTGACCATAAACAGCCCCAAAAGCAGTACTGCCGTCAATATAACCGCGAATGTTACCTGAATATTAAGAAGGTACAGCGCGTACAAGATTACGAGCGCAAACGCAACCGCAATCATCGATACGACCGCGCCGAGCTTTTTGTATCTTACGATCATAAACGCACACAGCCCCGCAAGCACCACTACCGACGCTATAAAGGTTAAAAGCGCCGCATTTTCGCCGCCAGCAGCCTCGGTCGTGAGCGCGTTCTGATAATCCTGATAGTTGAGTTTAAGCGCGCCGCCGTTTACCGCCGAGTTCATAGTGATTGCCGCGTTCTCGGCGAACGACAAGTCGTCAGCCTGCAATACGAGCGCCTTTTCGTCGACCGTTCCCGTGCACGAGAAGTTGATAAGAATTCTGTCTCCCACGCAGAAATAAATGGTCTTATCCTTTGCGAGGGTGGTAATTTCCTTGAATCTCTCTCTGCCCGTAGCCGTAAAATTGAAAGTTATGCGGGATACGCCGGCAATCTTGGCAGCCTTTACGCTCTTTATAAAGTCGGCTTCGTCTTCGCCCTTGTATTTGTCCGCAAGCGAATAGGTCTTGCTGCCGTTTACCTTGGCGATATCAACCCACTCGTCGTCGCCCCTTTCGGCGGCGTTAAACGTGCCGAGCGTAGTTTCGGTAGTTCTAAGAGTAAAATTGCCGTAAGCCGTAAGCGCGGAAAGCGCATAGTTTGCAACCGAATAATCGCTGTTCTGCGAGTCCGCGTCGTTGCCCTTGTAAGCCGCCGCCGTGTAGTTGGTGGGAACGGAAATCTTTATTGCCACTCCGTCCTCTACCGCAACCGAATAGGACGAATAACCTTTCTTGCCGAACCTTGCATTCAGGCTCGCCGCGTCGCAGGCAACGTTGCATTTAAGCTCTTCCAAACTCTCGTACTTGGTCGTATCGTAGTAGAACCCGCCGACCTTAGCGTAGTTGGACTGCTTATCCTCCGCCTCTTCGTCGGTTGTTTTATTCGAGTATTCCTCCGCGCTGATTACGCCTTCGGGATAAATCGTGGAATATGCGTAACCCGAAAAGTCTGCGCCGAGGTGGATATTACTTGCTATCGAATTGAGTCTCTTTAAATTATTTTCAACAGGGAACGAGATGACGGCAAAAAACGCCGCAACAACAATCGCCAACACGAGTAACGCCGTGATAATTGCCGATTTGACTTTGCTCATCTATGACCCTCCTTTTCTTCTTTTTCCGCCGCTTTTTCCGACCGCGGCACGATAATTTTCTATAACCTTTATAATTATATAGAAAAATAGCGGAGTAGTCAAATAATTTTGCCGAATGAAAATCATTTTTACTCCGCGAAAGTATTATTTTTATCTGTTTTTCAGCTCTCTTTTGCGCGCCAAGACGTGCATACCGCACTCTATACGTTTTTTCATCATCTCGCAGGTTATGCCGTAAGGCTCATTCATATCCCCGCAGAAATGATAGTTGTTCGCACTGCAACCGCCGCTGCAAATGTATTTTGCAAAACAGTTATCGCATTTATTACGCGTAAAAAGACAGTTTTCGGCAAACGTCCCGCGGATATTTCCGTCGAGTTTACCTTCGTAAACGTTGCCCATTTTGAACTTTTCGTCGCCCACGAACTGGTGGCAGGGATACAAGTCGCCGTTGGGCGCAACCGAGAAATACTCGTTGCCCGCGCCGCACGCCGAAACGCGCTTTGAAAGGCAAGGTCCGCCCTCCAAATCGACGTTGAAATGGAAGAAATTGAAGCCCTCGCCGCGCTCGTAACGGGCAAGATATT
>CAMWKX010000139.1 GCA_947174955.1 uncultured Clostridia bacterium
GCATAATCGATACCGACGATAAAACCTGCGAACAAATCGCTAAGCTGATAAGGGATAAAAATTTATGAAAACCGTACTCATTACGGGCGGCACCCGCGGAATCGGCAAAGCCGTCGCACAGGAATTTTTAACTCAGGGTTACGAGGTCATTTTGAACTACTGCCACGACGAAGAGGCGGCGCTTGCAACCCAAAGCGAATTCAATATGCAGGGCTTTTGCCCCGTGCTTATGCGCGCCGACGTCTCCGACGAAGAACAGGTCAAGGATATGTTCAAAGAGGTGTTCCGCATCTACGGCAAAATCGACGTGCTCGTAAACAACGCGGGCATTTCCAAGGTGCAGGTCATTCAGGACACCACGGTCTACGACTGGGAAGAGGTGTTCGGCGTTAACGTGCGCGGCACCTTCCTTTGCAGCCGCGAGGTTGCCGAAAGTATGATATTTTCGGGCGGCGGCTGTATAATCAACGTCGCCTCTATCTGGGGTGAAGTGGGCGCAAGCTGCGAGGTTGCGTACTCGGCGTCGAAGGGCGCGGTGATCGCGTTTACCAAGGCGCTTGCAAAGGAACTCGCGCCGTCGTTTGTGCGCGTCAACTGCGTGTCCCCCGGCGTTATCGATACCGAAATGAATGCGCATCTTTCCGAAGTGGAGATGGAGGAGCTCATTAACCAGATACCCATAGGCAGATTAGGCACGGGCGAAGACGTTGCAAAAGCGTGCGTATTCCTTGCCGAAAATTCTTATATTACGGGTGAAGTACTGTCAGTCGGCGGCGGGTTTGCAAAATAATTTTTAAAATTTTTTTAACGAAATTACCGAAAAATAAAGGAAAACGCAAAATTTTTTCGTATTAAGATAATGGAAAAGCAAAACTATAATTCGATAAGGGAAAAAACCTACGCGGTAGAGGAGGCGTTTTTGTCGCCGTACGCGGCAAAGTCGGCAAATACCCGCGGCAGAGCGCGCGAAGAAGAACCGTGTGAAATGCGCACGGAATATCAGCGCGACCGCGACCGCATAATCTATTCCAAAGCGTTTATCCGCTTAAAGAACAAGACGCAGGTATTCTTTTCCCCCGAAGGCGACCACTACGTAACGCGGCTTACGCACACGCTCGACGTGTCGCAGATAGCCCGCTCGCTCGCCCGCTCGCTGTCGCTAAACGAGGACTTAACCGAGGCAATAGCCTTGGGGCACGACCTCGGTCATACGCCGTTCGGTCACAGCGGAGAACGTATTTTGAATAAGCTTTCGCCCACGGGCTTCAAGCACAACGAACAGTCGGTGCGGGTAGTGGACGTGCTCGAAAAGGACGGACAGGGATTAAACCTTACCTTCGAGGTGCGCGACGGCATTTTAAATCATAAAAAGGAATTAAAGCCCGCCACGTTAGAGGGCAAGTGCGTAAATCTTGCCGACAGAATTGCATACATAAATCACGATTTGAACGACGCGATCCGCGCGGGCATTCTGACAATCGCGGACGTGCCCGAGGATATAAGAAAGGTGTTGGGTTCTACCTCGCGCGAGCGGATAAATACCGCGGTAACCTCGGTGTACAAAAACAGCGTGGGCAAGGGTGAAGTGGAGCTTTCGGACGAGGTGTCCGAGGCGAGCGAGGCTCTTCGGAAATTTATGTTCGAGCGGGTGTACCTCACGCAGTTTGCCCGCGGCGAAGAGGAAAAAGCCGAGCGTATGATATCGGCTCTTTACGAGTATTTTACGGCGCATACGGAGCAATTGCCCCCCACATATATTGGACTTATTGAAAAATACACGAAAGAACAGGTCGTTTGCGATTACATTTCGTCAATGACCGACAGGTACGCGGTGTACGTCTTTAACAAGATTTTCGTGCCCCGCGGCTGGACGTTTATAGACGAGTTGAATTAACACTTTTATTACGGAAAAATGAGCGGCGTTGACCAGGAGTTCTTGCGGACTTTAAAGGAAAAAGTTAATATCGTGGAGGTTGCGGGGAGCTATATTACCCTCGACAAACGGGGAGCAAGCTATTGGGCGTGCTGTCCGTTTCACCACGAAAAAACGCCGTCGTTCGCAATCAACGAGGCGGGACAATATTATCACTGCTTCGGCTGCGGCGAGTCGGGAGACGTTATCCGTTTCGTATCCGAAATGGAGAGCCTCGACTTTATGGAGTCGGTAAAACTTCTTGCCGACCGCGCCAAAATGCCGATGCCCGAAACGGGTGAAAACTATAAAAAGACCGCGGAATTAAAACGCAAGCGCGACGCTCTTTTAAAAATTTTAAACGACTGCGCGCACTTCTATTTAAACAATCTGAATTCGGGCAAAGCCGACGCGCATATCGACTACATTTTAAAAAGGCAGATTCCCTCGCCGATTGTGCGCACCTTCGGTCTGGGCGCAAGCTTAAACTTTACCGACTTGCCGCGGTATCTGCTCTCGAAGGGCTATTCGCGGCAGGATATAGTCGACAGCGGCACAGTTAACGATGTCAACGGCAGACTGTCCGACGCGCAGGGCGGCAGGCTCATATTTCCCATAATAAACTCATACGGCGAAGTAATCGCTTTCGGCGGCAGAGCGTTAAAGAAAACCGACTTCGGCAAGTACGTCAACACGCGCGAGACGGTTATATTCAATAAGCGCAAGAACCTTTACAATATAAATTTGCTCAAAAAACTCAAACGCACGCAGACTGTCAAAGAAGTCATAATGGTCGAAGGCTATATGGACACGCTCTCGCTATATCAGGCGGGCTTTAAAAACGTCGTTGCGAGTATGGGCACGTCGCTCACGCAGGACCAGGCGCGGCTCATTAAGCGTTACGTCGACACGGTGCTTATAAGCTACGACGGCGACGGCGCGGGGCAAAAGGCAAACCTTCGCGGTCTGGACGTCTTAAAGGACGAGGGGCTGAACGTAAAGGTCGTGCCTCTGCCCGAGGGGCTGGACCCCGACGACGTAATAAAGCAGCGCGGAGCCGAAGGTTATCAGGCGTGCTTAGACGCGGCAATGCCGCTCATCGACTACAAACTGTCGGTTATAAAGCGCGGTTACGATTTAACCAAAACCGAGGACAAGCGCAAATACGTTGCCGAGGCGCTGGCGATAGTCCGGACCGCCGACAGCGAGGCGGAAAGGGAGGAGCTTTTAAAGCAGCTGCGCGATACCTCGGGCATATCCTTCGAGGCGTTGAAGCGCGATTTGCAGGCAGGCGGACAACCCGCGTCGGTAAAAAAGGAGCCGCCGCCCGTGCGCCGCGACAGCGCGGACAGCTCGAAAAAAGCCTCGCGGTTCGTGCTTTCGGGCTTTCTGTTCGGCGCGGACTATGCGAAGGACGCCGACGTTTCGGACGTGCCGTTCAAGGACGAGGTGCATATCATAATAGCCAAGTACATAAGAAGCAAAAGCCTTATGGAAGAGCCTGTTAGGATCAGCGAGCTTTTCGAATTTTTCGACGAAAAGACTCCCGAGTACGAGGAGCTGACCCGCATACTCGACAACGCCGAGGGGGGCGGGTTTACCGGCGAGGTGGCCGAAAAATATTTTGCCGACTGCCTGACGAAATTGAAACTGGACGATATCGACGACCGCATAGCCGAAGCCAAGAGGCGTTTAAGCGGCGTTGACGATATAGTTAAAAGGGCGGAGAT
>CAMWKX010000140.1 GCA_947174955.1 uncultured Clostridia bacterium
CCGTTGCAAGCGAATCGCAGCCGTCGTCGTCGACGGTGATTTCAAACTGCTCGGGGGAGATTGTGCCTACCTTCTTTGCAACGCAGTCGGCAATCTCGTCAGAATCTATGGCGTCTGCCAGATTTTTAACGACCGCCGCAGCAATAAGCTCGTCGGAAAGCGAGAAGTTGAGGCGCGAGGCGATGTTCTCTGCAAGCGACTCTTCGTCGAGAGTGGCTTCGTACGAGGCGGGGGTCGCCTCTTCCGTTTCGACGCTCTCTTTAAGCCGCTCGGCAATAGCCTCGGCAAGCCTTTCTTCGTCCACGTTCTCCGCGGGCTCGTAAGCGGGAAGCGCTATCTTGTCGGCAACCTTTCTCGACAGTTCTTCGACGTCGAGGTCGACTGCCTCCGCCTGCACCGCCGTCTGAGGAATTATAATCTGCTCGGCGACGCGCGCGGCGATATAATCGGGTGAAACGGGCTCCTGAACGGCAACCGCTTCGGCAACCTTGGAAGCAAGCAAATCGTAGTCGATTTCAGCCTGTACAGACATCGGCTCCGCGGAAGCGTAAGCCGTTTCGTCGGCAACCGAGTAAGCGGGCAGTCTTTCGAGCACCTTCTCCGCAATCTTGTCGTAATCGACGTCCTCGGCAACCGCCTGGGGAATATACATTCTCTTGGCAACCGTGCTTCCGAGCTCGTCGTAGTCGACCTGCACGGGAGGCATCTTATCGGTCAGCTTATCGGCAAGCTTGTCGTAGTCGACTTCTTCGGCAATCGCCTGAGGAACGTACAGACGCTTTGCGACAGCATAGCCGAGCGCGTCGTAATCGATGCCCGCCGCAGAAACGCCGTTGCCGGGATTGAAATCCGACAAATCGGTTTCGGGAATAATAATTTTCGCAGCCACGCGGGAAGCAAGGTCGTCGACGTCCATATCGAGCTTGCCGCCCTTACCCGTCATCTTTTCGGGAAGCTTGTTAATCAGTTTCGAAAGCGAAGCGTACAAGCCCTCTATCTGCGCGGAAACGAACGATATCTCCTTTTTGAGCATAGCGTTCTCTTCGGTAAGCTTGCGCAGAACCGCGTCGTTGTTGGCGGCGGGAGCCGCACTCGCACCCGAGTTGGCCTGACCGCGCGCAACGCGCGTTTCAAGCGAAGCAACCTGCTTCGTGAGCTGTTCTATCTTCGAAAGTATGACGTCTGCCTTAGTCATACTGCGATCGTTTTTGTTATCACCCATATTTCACCTCTCGAAACTTTTTCCCCGTCGGATTTCCCCTTAAATTGCACGGAAAATTTTACTTAAAACCAAACTCTTGCAAAGTTTGTGCGTACGCTTTGCTCTTCCGAGGGCAATTTTTACCCCGAATTTGCGTTAATTGCGGTATATATGCGCCCCAATTCCCGTATAAAAGATACGTACTCTTTATTTAGTTTACACTAATTTTATGCAATTGTAAATATAAATAAAGAATTTTTTCGGACAAATTTTCAAAATTTTTCCGCACGCGGACGCACGCGGGGAAAATCTACGCTTTTTTCAGCCGTTTTCAGCCGCTGCGAAATTTTGAAGGATTTTTAATTTGTTATTCAAAACGCTTGTATATTTTTTCATAAAGGTGTATAATAACCGTAATTTATTCAAATTTGCGCATAAATTCACTAAAAAATTCAATTTATATGCATTTTTACGGTTTTATGCAAAAGTTTGACACCCATTAACGCTGAATATTATAAAAAGAGGTTTTTATTATGAGAGTTTACAATTTTGCGGCAGGACCTTCCACTCTGCCTTTGAACGTGCTCGAAAAGGCGCAGGCGGAATTTCTTGACTTTGCGGGAACGGGTATGTCGGTATGCGAGATTTCCCACCGCGACAAGGCGTACGAGGCGGTCGTAAAGAGCGCCGAAAGTTTGGTTCGCGAGCTTTTGAACGTGCCCGACGACTACGCTGTCATCTTCGTTCAGGGCGGCGCGAGCACGCAGTTTGCGGCTATCCCCTTAAACCTTATGCAGACGGGAGTTGCCGATTACATAGTGACGGGCAACTTCGCGAAAAAGGCTTGGCAGGAAGGTCAGATTTACGGCACGGCGAACAAGATAGGCGACAGCTCGGATAAGACCTACACCTATATTCCCGACGTGGATAAGCTTGCCTACACCGACGGCGCGGACTACGTGCATATCACTTCCAACAACACCATTTTCGGCTCGCGCTACTCCAAATTCCCCAAGTGCAAGGCGCCGCTGGTTGCGGATATGTCGTCCGAAATTTTTTCGCGCGAGGTCAACGTTTCCGACTTCGGCGTAATCTATGCGGGCGCGCAGAAAAACCTCGCACCCGCGGGCGTCACGATAGTTATCGCTAAGCGCGACCTCATTCAGAATCCGCTTAAAATCTGCCCGACTATGCTCAAATGGAAGGTGCAGGACGAAAACGGCTCGCTGTACAACACTCCCCCCGCGTTCGCCATTTATATGGCAAACCTCGTGCTCGAAAATCTCAAAGCGCAGGGCGGCGTGAAGGCTATGCAGCAGCAAAACGAATACAAGGCGGCGCTTTTATACGACTTTATCGACAACTCCAAGCTTTATAAAAACAACGTCGTGCCCGAGTTCCGCTCTATAATGAACGTGCCCTTTGTGACGGGCAGCGAGGAGCTGGACGCCAAGTTCGTCGCAGAGGCGAAAAAGGCGGGTCTGGTTTCGCTTAAAGGTCACAGAATTGTCGGCGGTATGCGCGCCTCCATCTACAACGCTATGCCCGTCGAGGGCGTCAAGGCGCTCATAGAATTTATGAAGAAGTTCGAAAAGGAGAACGGCTGATGGATATATTGAAATTAAACGCCATATCCCCTTTGGCTGACGAAATTTTTAAGGGTTATAATTACGGCGACAAGATCGAAAATCCCGACGGCATAATGGTGCGCTCGGCGGCTATGGCGGACTACAAGGTCGGCGACAAGCTGGTTGCCGTGGCGCGTGCGGGCGCGGGCACTAACAATATCCCCGTTGCCGACGACCCTCCTAAGGGCAGAGTCGTGTTCAACACCCACGGAGCGAACGCCAACGCCGTCAAAGAGCTTGTTATATGCGAACTCTTCCTCGGCGGCAGAAAAATCACCGACGCCATCGACTGGGTTAAGACTTTGAAAAGCGAGGGCGAAGCCGTAGGCAAGCTTGTCGAAAAGGGCAAGTCGTCGTTCGTCGGCGGCGAAATCCTCGGCAAGACTCTGGGCGTTATCGGTCTGGGCGCGATAGGCATTGCGGTTGCCAACACGGCGAGTGCGCTCGGTATGAACGTAGTCGGCTGCGATCCCTACCTCTCCACCGCCAACGCGCTTTTGCTCAATCCCGCGGTCAAGGTCGTTGCAACCCGCGAAGAAATTTACAAGTGCGCCGACTACATAACCGTGCACGTGCCCCTCACGCCCGACACCAAGGGTATGTTCAACGGGCAGACGATAGGTATGATGAAGGACGGCGCGGTGCTTATAAACAACTCGCGCGGAGAGCTTGCCGACAGCAACGCGGTCATTTCCGCGCTTGAAAGCGGCAAGCTTGCAAGGTATATAACCGACTTCCCCACGGCGGAGCTGATAGGCGTTAACAACGCCATATGCGTGCCCCATTTGGGCGCGAGCACTCCCGAAGC
>CAMWKX010000141.1 GCA_947174955.1 uncultured Clostridia bacterium
CGGAAAAAAATCAGGACTTGCTTGAAAAGATGATAGCAATGGACGAGGGCGCGGCGTATCTCGGCGAGGTTGCGCTGATTGCGTACGACAGCCCGATAAACAACACGGGCATTCTGTTCTACAACACGCTTTTCGACGAGAATGCAAGCTGTCACTTGGCGCTCGGCAGAGGCTTTAACAACTGCCTTGAAAACTACGAGCAGTACACCAACGAGCAGTGCAAGGAACTCGGCGTAAACAACTCGATGATACACGTTGACTTTATGATAGGCAGCAAGGATATGTCTATCGTCGGCGTAACCTTGGACGGCAAGAGAATCCAGATTTTCAAAGACGGCAACTGGGCATTTTAAAATAGTAGTGGCGCGGGCAATCAGCCCGCGCCTTATTTTACTTATTTAAGACTTTCATAATTTCGGGAGCAAGTTCGTCGTTTATTTCCGCGAGGTCGTAGAAGTAGGGGAGCTCGTGCGAACAGCAGGAAAAAATAAATTTATCACCCTTAAACAAAGTGAAATTTGCAAAAAGCTGTTTCGTAAATACATATTGTGTTTTCCACCAGCCGTAAAGAACTCCGTCAATTCCCGCTTTCAGAATATGAGCTTTCACCTCGTCGGTCAGTCTGAATTTGAAAATCTGTCCCTGCATACCCCAGGACCCGCCGACCTTAACGCTTATAAAGGCGGGAACCATATCTTCGTATTCCGTTCCGAGCAAATCGTAGATATCTATAAAGCCCTTTTCGTTCCGCCCGTCCGCTTCGTTCAGCATTTCGACGGTATCGCTTGCGTCAAGAATAATCTGCGTAACTGCCTTCTTTATATCGTCGCTTTTGTCCTGTATGTCTTTAAAATTCATTATTCAACCTGTAAAACGAAAAATTTGAGGTACTGCGTTTCTTCGGCACAGAGAAGAGAGGGGTGGTCGGGAGCCTGCGTTTTAACTTCCACACTGCGCACTCTGCGCCCGCTTTCGCGCGCCGCCTCGATAAGCATTTTTTCGAATAGCGGCATCGTCATATAGTGCGAACACGAGCAGGTAATGAGAAAACCGCCGCTTTTTACAATCTTCATTGCGGTAAGGTTTATGTCCTTGTAACCGCGGTAAGCGTCCTTGACTTCGTCCGCCGTTTTGCAGAAGGCGGGAGGATCCAAAATGACCGTATCGAACTGCCTTTTTTCGCGTCTGAAAGAGCGCAAAACCTCGAAGACGTCGCCCTGCAAAGTGGTGATATTTTCAATGCCGTTAAGCTTCGCGTTGTCCTCCACGTTTTTCAATGCGAGCGGGGATATGTCGCAGGCAATCACTTTTTTTGCTACGGTGGAGGCGTTTAAAGAGAACCCGCCGCTGTTGCAGAAACAGTCTAAAACTTCGTCCGCACCCGCACAGTATTTGCGCACCGCAAAACGGTTTTCTTTCTGGTCTAAAAAGTAGCCCGTTTTCTGTCCGTTCTTGACGTCGACAAGCATTTTTAAGCCGTTCTCGACAATCTCGCAGTAGTCGGGAACTTCGCCGTACAAAAGACCCTTGATTTCCGCCAAGCCCTCTTTTTTGCGCACGGCAACGTCACTGCGCTCGTAAATGCCATTGGGGTGGAACAGCTCGACAAGACAATCGCAAATCAGCTTCTTGCGCAAATCTATACCGAGCGAAAGGCACTGGATAACGAGATAATCGCCGTACTTGTCAACGATTAAAGCGGGCAGATTGTCCGCCTCGGCAAATACCATACGATAGCAGTTTTCATAGCCCAGACGCTGTCTGTAAGCGTTGGCGGAGGAGAGCGCGGAAAGGTAGTAATCCTTGTCGTCGACGCCGTCGCCACGGATAAAAATACGCACCAAAATTTTGGACGCGTGATTGATATATCCCTTGCCGATAAACCGACCGTCGTGAGCGTACACGGAGGCAAGCGAACCGTTTTTGTCCTTGCCCTCTATGCGCGCAACCTCGTTGGCGTAAACCCAGCTGTGACCCGCAACAATGCGCTTTTCTTCGCCTTTTTTCAGATAAATTTTATAGCACATAACCAAATACTATCAAATCTCTCGGATAAAAGCAAGCTAAAAAGGATAATATCCTTTTTTTGCCCGCGTAACGATTGATTTTTATATAATAGTTTGTTATAATTTTACAGTAATGAAGGATTTGCTCGTCTATTTAAAACATTATAAATTGCAGAGCATTTTAGCGCCTCTTTTTAAAATGTTAGAGGCGAGCTTCGAACTGCTTATTCCCATAATCGTAGCGTCTATCGTCGACAAGATAAACGCGGTCAACGCGGGCGGAGTTTCGTCTGCGGACGGCTCGCGCTACGTTATTTATGCGTGCCTTATATTAGTCGCGCTCGGCGTAGTGGGGCTTATCGCCGCGGTGTGCGCGCAGTACTTTGCGGCAAAGGCGGCGGTCGGTTTTTCCAAAGAGCTTAGAAGCGATATGTTTAAAAAGGCGCAGGCGCTGTCCTATTACGAGATAGACAACCTCGGCACGTCGGCTTTGATTACCCGAATGACGAGCGACGTCAACCAGGTGCAGACGGGCGTGAATATGGTTTTGAGGCTGTTTATGCGCTCGCCCTTTATCGTGTTCGGCGCGCTCGTAATGGCGTTCGTAATCAGCGTTACGGCGGGCTGGGTGTTCGCGGTGACCATAGCCGTGCTGTTTGCCGTCGTGTTCGGCATAATGGCGATAACCATTCCTATGTACAGAAAGTCGCAGAGCAAGCTCGACAAGGTGACCGCGGCAACGCGCGAAACGCTCGTCGGCTCGCGTGTGGTGCGCGCCTTCTGCAAAGAGGACGAGGAAATAGCCGAATTCAATAAGCGCAACACCGCGCTTTCCAAGTCGCAGAAATTCGTCGGCGGCATATCCGCGCTTATGAATCCGCTGACCTATGCGGTCATTAACGTCGGCATAATCCTGCTTATATATTTCGGCGCGGGCAAGGTATACAGCGGCGCGCTCACGCAAGGACAGGTTATCGCGCTGTACAACTATATGTCGCAGATCTTGGTCGAGCTAATCAAGCTTGCCAACCTCATAATAACCGTAACCAAGTGTTTTGCGAGCGCGGACAGGGTAAACGAAATTTTAAAAATGCAGCCGTCATTGAAGCACGGCGAAAATACCGAAAAGAAAGAGGGCGCGCCCTTCATAAAGTTCGATAACGTGAGTATGCGTTACGCGGGCGGCGGCTCAAATGCGCTTAGCGGAATTTCGTTCGAGGTCAACGCGGGCGAAACGGTGGGCGTAATAGGCGGCACAGGCTCGGGCAAGAGCACGCTTATAAATTTAATTCCGCACTTTTATGACGCGAGCGAGGGCGAAATAACCATTGACGGAGTGAACGTAAACGCCGTCGGCGACGAGGCTTTGAGGGAACGCTGCGGAGTCGTGCCCCAGCACGCCGTGCTCTTTAAAGGCACGATACGCGAAAACATCAAGTGGGGTGACGAAAACGCTACGGACGAAGATATTTTCCGTGCGGCGGAAGTTGCCTGCGCGGCGGAAGTTATTAAAAACAAGCCCGACGGTCTTGACGAGCAGGTGGAGCAGGGCGGCAAGAATTTTTCGGGCGGTCAAAGGCAACGCCTTACTAT
>CAMWKX010000142.1 GCA_947174955.1 uncultured Clostridia bacterium
GACCTACGACGCATACTTCGGCGAAGAGGAATTCGATTACGATACGCTCGTTAAGAATTTAGGCATCTGATATGGCATTTTCCCATTTGCCCGTAATGCTCGAAGAGTGTATGGAAGGGCTGCAAATCAGAGACGGCGGAATTTACTACGACGGTACGGTCGGCGGCGGCGGGCACTCATACGAGATATTGAGGCGCAGTTCCCCGAACGGCAGACTCATTGCAACCGACCTCGACGACGACGCGATAGCGGCGGCAACCGAAAGGCTGAAAGAGTTCGGCGGCAGATTTGAAATTTTCAAAGCCAACTACAAAGATTACCAAACGGCGTTTGACGGCGCAGGGGTAGACAAGGTTGACGGCGTGCTTTTGGACTTCGGCGTTTCCAGCTACCAGTTAGACTGCGAAGAGCGCGGGTTCTCGTATATGAAACCCAATGCGCCGCTCGATATGAGGATGGACGCAGGCGCACCGCTGACAGCCGAAATAATTTTAAACGAATATACCGAAAAGCAAATCGCATTGATATTAAAGGAATACGGCGAAGAGCGGTTCGCAAACCAGATAGCCGCAAACCTCGTAAAGGCGAGGTCGGACAAAAGGCTTAAAACCTGCGGGGAGTTCGTTGAAATAATAGAAAAAAGTATCCCGAAAAAGTTTCAGCAAAACGGACCCGCGGCAAGAAAGAGCTTTCAGGCAATAAGAATTGCGGTAAACGGCGAGCTTGACGGTCTGTACGAATGTGTGGTGGGGCTAACCCGCAAGTTGAAAAAGGGCGGAAGAATAGCAATACTCACGTTCCACTCGCTGGAAGACAGAATAGTAAAGAGGGCATTCAGAGAACTCGAACTTGACTGCATATGCGATAAAAATTTACCCGTATGCGTATGCGGCAAGAAGAGGGAAATAGAGATAATAACAAAAAAGCCTACAGTGGCAACCGTAAAGGAAATGGCGATAAATTCCCGTTCAAAATGCGCCAAACTGCGGATAGCCGAAAAAATAATATGACAAAACGATAAGTCGATAAGGAGAAAATGAAATGGCAGTCGATACACCCGAATTGGAAAGAATTACAGTCGAAGAAGAGAAGAGTTATTCCGTACCTTCGCGTATGGAAATTCTGGCGGAAGAGGAGCATAACGCCCGCATTAAAGATAATTACGCCAGACTTATAAATCCTCAGTACAAAATCGAGGACGTCTTCAAGCGTGCCGAAGAAAAATCGAGCGCGGCTGTAATTGCGCCCGCACGCGAGCAGCAGCCTTACAGGGTGGAAAACGCCAGGGCAAACTCCGAAATATTCCGCGCCGACAGCGCGATAAACGCTCAGCGTATGCAGACCGAGTTAAACGCGGCTGTATCCGTTTACGCGGAAGAGGATAACGAGGACCTTCGTCCCACGCCCACGACCATTCAGTATCAGACTATCGGCGTAAAGAAGGAAGAAAGCGCGACTGCGGCAAAGAGGAGCGCGTTTGTAATAGGCAAAAGAGAAAAGATAATCATTGCCGTCTTCGTTGCGGTAGTGGTTGCGCTTGTAACGCTCGTACTCGTTAACGCCAGCATAATTTCCAACCTTAATGCGGAAATAGCCAAGGTGCAGGACAGCATCACGGCGGTAAGCGGAGCGATCAAGGGACTCAATTCTTCCGTAGGCGTAGTGGTTGAGGAAATCGTAAACGGCAGTTTAAACTAATCAACTTAATATAAAATAAAACTTAATCGGAGATTAAAACTATCAGAAATCAAGGTTTTTCCGTAACTGTTTTACAAAAGAGGTTATTGTCAGTAATTTTGGCAATAGCCTTTATTTTTTGCATAATTTTCGCTCGGTTCTTTTACATACAGGCGGTGTGGGGCAGCGAGCTCGTTTACCGCGCCACCGACCAGTGGAACCGCGAAATTCCCGTAATAGCCGCTCGCGGACAGATTACCGACAGAAACGGTCAGCTGATTGCGGGCAACCGCACGACTTACAGTGTGTTCGTTCGCCCCAACGCGGTCGTGGACCCGCTCGCGTGCGCCGAAGAACTGTCGGAAGTTCTCGGACTGGACGGGGCGGAGCTTGCCAAAAGGCTGTCGGGGACCAAGGTGTCCGAAATAACCGTTGCGCGGCAGGTCGAAAAGGAAAAGATAGAGGAGCTGACGGCGCTTGCGCTCGCGGGAGTATACTATGCTCGCGACAATACCCGCACGTACACTTACGGCGAAGCGCTCTGTCAGGTGCTCGGCTTTACGGCGATTGACGGCACGGGACTTTCGGGTATGGAAAAATATTACGACAACGTTCTGGGCGGCATCGACGGCGAGATAGCTTACACGACGGATATCGTCGGCGTGCAGACGGAAAACTCGACGATAGTTTACCGCGAGGCGGTGGCGGGCGACGGCATAAGGCTGACTATCGATATGGATATTCAGCTGTCCGCCGAACAGGCAATGCGCTCCGTATATCTGTCGTCGGGCGCGAAAAAGGTGTCGTGCGTGGTGCTCGACCCCAACGATTTCGGCGTTCTTGCTATGGTCAACTATCCGTCGTACGACTTGAACGACGTGCCGAGGAACGATACGGAAAAACTGAACACGCTGTCGCGCAACAGTCTTGTAAGCGATATATACGAGCCGGGCTCGACCTTTAAGGTTGTAACGGCGGCGGCAAATATCGAGGAGCACTTGCGTGGCAACAAAAAGGCGTTTTCGCCGTCGTACGTGTTCAACGGCAGCCGCACGCGCACGGTGGACAGTACCAAAATCAAGTGCTGGTCCGACCATTCGAACGGTAAGCACTCCAACCAGACGCTTGCAACCGCATTAAACAACAGCTGTAACCCGTGCTTTACGGATATCGCGCTTGCGCTCGGCAAGGATAAATTCTACGAGTATCTTACGGCGTTCGGACTGGGCAACGTGACGGGGCTGGACTTCAACGGCGAGGCGCTGGGTATGCTCGTGCCGCAGTCGCTGGTAAGAGATTGCGACCTTGCGAGAATAGGTTTCGGTCAGACGGTTGCGGTCAGCGGACTGCAGCTCGCGTGCGCCACGGCGGCGGCCGTCAACGGCGGCAACTACTACGTGCCGCACCTTTTAAAGGGCATCGTGTCGGCGGACGGCAAAAGGGTCGAGGAGTACTCGCCCGTAATTAAGCAAAGACCGATAAGCGCGCAGGCGTCGCGCTCGCTTGCCGAAATGCTCGAAGGAGTCGTCAAGGAGGGGAGCGGTAAAAAAGCCTACATCGAGGGTTACAAGGTGGGCGGCAAGACGGGTACGGCGCAGAAGTACGAGGACGGTCACATTGCGCAGGGCAAATACGTATCGTCGTTCGTGGGATTTTTCCCCGCAAACAAGCCGCAGTATCTTGCGCTCATCATAGTCGACGAGCCCGTCGGCACGTACTACGGCAGTGCGGTTGCCGCGCCCGTCGCAAAGGAAATCTTCGAGGACATAATCAAAATAAAAAACATTCAGCGTTTCGAGTGAGGTAAATAATGAAACTTGGCGAACTTTTAAAGGACTTACGTTACGAAAAATTTACGGGAAATACCGATACGGAAATCACGGGGCTGTGCGCCGT
>CAMWKX010000143.1 GCA_947174955.1 uncultured Clostridia bacterium
GCGTTATTTTCGGAGAAGAGCGGGTGCTTGAAGTTTTTTCTTCGAACAAGAAAGAAGGCGAACTGTTGGACGAAGAGGAAAGAGCGGAAGTCGGGTGGTTGCTGTCAAGTAACGTTTTAGAGGACAAGACGGTCGTTAAAAAAGCGTTAAAGTATATTAACGATATGTACGAGGAGTGGGACGACAATCACGTTAAAAGCAAAGACCTTGCAAAGGAAGTCACCGTTACAAACGTCAAGGTTGATATATCGGAGGATGATGCCGGCGATACGGGCGAGGTTTTGAAAATAGTAGCCTTTTGCGGCGAAACGCCTTGCGACGAAGAGCACGGCATTTCAATCTCGTTTAAGTCGCGGAAATTTATGTCCGTACAAGACGAGGTAGCGTTCAATGAAGACCCTGAGCCTGCTTTTAATTATCGAAAATGGAAAGAAGAAAATCCGCTTATGGGTATGGTGCCGAAATCAGCCAACGTTCTCATTAAAAACGGATTGACCGACGAAAGAAAGATTTGCTTTTTCACAGCCGTATTTTACGGGAAGTTCAATTTGAAGGTCAAAATGAATTTAAAAAAGTGGGTGCTGCCTTCCAAACAGCGCAAATGTTTCGTGGGGTATGCCGTCGGCGTTAAGGGCGATGAGCTGCTTATGATAAAACATTCTCCCGATACGGATTTGAAGAATGAAATTAAAAGCTATTTTGTAATATCTAAAAAGGACATTGTAAGAGCATTTGCATTGACAAAAGACTATCCTGTTAAGCTTAACCCGAAGAGTAATGTGGTTAATTACGTCAATCATTATTGTAATGCACACTTTGTACTGAAAGACGGCAATATACTCATCTTTGCACGCAGCACGGGTGACCCGATAATTAATTTTTTATTGACCGAATTCGGCAATATAACTCCCCCGACAGTATAAAAATAGGAAAGCCCGACAAGAACCTGAATGTTCTTGTCGGGCTTTTATTTGATTGGTGGAGCAGCGGGGACTTGCACCCCGGTCTTACGACGTTCGGACGCGCTTTCTACATACTTAGTTTACACATTAGTCTTTCCGCACACCCGCCGTGTAAACGGGCAATATGTGCGGGCAAACCGCTAAAATTCTTCCGCAAGGGGCGGTTAAGCCTTTGCGGAAGTTCCGCCGAGTTTAACGCCGACGGCACTCAGGCGAAAGAGAGTACCGCCGACGGACAACTTAATGTTTAAGCTGCGCAAGCAAGGCTAGCCTGACGAGCAGGGAAAGCCATTACTTTTTCAGAATTTTTTTCTGCATTTAAATTTAAGTTTCCGTTTTTACAAAGCCGAGCCTTTGGTATGCTTACGTCGTCTCCCCGCCGCAATCGAAACTGAAACTGCCCCGAATAGCAATGCGCAGAAACTCTGTATCTATATTATAACCGCCCTCGCCGCGAAAAATCAAGTAAATTTGCGCTTTTCACCTTTTCGGGGCGGAAATCATATTATGGGCAGTATGATAATCAAAGACTATGACAGAAGGGCGGCGGTTGAGTACGCCCGCAAATGGGCTTTTAAACGCAACCCAAATTACTACAATTTCGATAACCTCGGCGGCGACTGCACTAACTTTGCCTCGCAGTGCGTGTACGCCGGCTCGGGCGTTATGAACTACACGCCCACGTTCGGCTGGTTCTATAAATCCCCCAACGACCGCACGGCAAGCTGGACGGGCGTGGAGTACTTCTACAACTTTTTAACGGGCAATAAGCAAGGCATAGGCGACGGCGCGGGGCCGTTTGCCGAAGAGGTTGCCTCGGACAAAATCGAGGTCGGCGATATAATTCAGCTGGGCAGAGCCAACGGCGATTTTTACCACTCGCCCGTAGTCGTCGGCTTTTCGTCAAACGGCGTTCCTCTCGTTGCCGCGCACACCTTCGACGCGTACGGCAGACCGATAAATTCCTACACTTTCGAACGCATACGCTACGTGCATATTCTCGGCGTACGCACACCTTGACAAAAGGGCGGAAATGTAGTAAACTAATTGTATGAAAATTTGTGTATTCGGCGCGGCAAGTGCGCACATTGACGACATTTATATCAAGACGGTAGAAGATTTAGGCGAGCAGATGGCTAAGCGCGGGCACTCGCTGGTGTTCGGCGCGGGCGGCTCGGGACTTATGGGCGCGGCGGCGCGCGGCGTTAAACGCGGCGGCGGCTACGTTCACGGCGTTGTCCCCAAGTTCTTCAAAGAAAACGAGGTCGAGCAACTCTTTGACGAGTGCGACAAGATGACCTATACCGACACTATGCGCGAGCGCAAGGCGATAATGGAGGACGACGCGGACGCGTTTATAATCACGCCCGGCGGTGTAGGCACGTTCGAGGAACTGTACGAAGTCATCACGTTAAAGCAGCTCAACCGCCACGACAAGGCGATCGTATTTTTAAATACCGAGGGCTACTACGACGAGCTCGAAAAGTTTATGCACGTTGCTTGCGACCGCAAATTTATTACGCCCAGCTGTCTGACGCTGTACGAAATCAGAAATACGGTAGACGAAGTTTTGGACTATCTCGAAGCTTACGTGCCCAATCCCATACCCTTCAAAAAGACAAAACTCGGTGAGTAAATGATATCGGTAACTTTCGTTTGCCTGGGCAATATATGCCGTTCACCGATGGCGGAGGCAGTTTTTTGCCGACTTATCGAAGAGCGCGGAGTGGCGCTTTCGTTTACGGTAAATTCGCGCGCGACTTCCGATTGCGAGGAGGGCAACCCTGTGTATCCGCCCGCGCAAAGGGCGCTCGAAGAGAGGGGTTATAACTTTTCGCACCGCGCCAAAAAGCTTACGCTAGCCGACATAAAGAACGCTGACTACGTGCTGGTTATGGACAGAATGAACCTTTCGGACGTCACGTATATTGCGGGCGCACATTCGGAAAAGGTGCGTATGCTCGGACATTTTCTGCCTGAAAAAATCGAGATAGACGACCCTTGGTATACCCGCGATTTCGACCGCGCGTATAACGAAATTTACGCTTCGTGCAACGCTTTTTTAGACTATCTGTTAAAGGAACACGCCGAAGCGTTTAAATACGATAAAAGACATTAAAAAAGCGCTCCTTTCGGGAGCGCTTTTATTTATTACTTTTTAAGTCCTAAAATATCGTCGGCAGATACGTCGAGAATTTCGCAAAGGTTTGCAAAAGTATCTATGGCGGGAAAGGTGCCGTTGTGTAAATATCTGCTTATAGTCGAAGGATTAACTCCGAGCTTTTCAGCTATTTCCTTTTTTGTTAATGAACTTGTTTTTATCGCTTCACACAAGTTTTTTTGGATTATCTCTATATTTGCCATTGCTATATTATTTGCATATTGTACAAATTATTGCTTGACATTTGTTAAATATGCAAATATTATTGTTTGTAGGGAAATAATTATGCCAAAATACACTTACGGAAAAGATAAAGCTCTTGCAGAAATTTTTACTTATTTATTGATAACGTATCAAATTTTTAAAGACGGGGGTATGACCGAAACCGAATATCAA
>CAMWKX010000144.1 GCA_947174955.1 uncultured Clostridia bacterium
ATCCTTAACCACGTCGAGCTGAATACCGTTGGGGTCGTAAACGTAGCCGTTCGAATCGTACATAGCAACAACTTTCGCGCCCAGCGCCTGAGCCTTCTGGCACGCGTAAATTGCAACGTTGCCCGAGCCGGAAATGACTACCGTCTTGCCCTCGAAGCTGTCGCCGCGCATTTTCAGCGCCTCTTCGGTAATATAAACTAAGCCGTAACCGGTTGCTTCCGTTCTTACAAGCGAGCCGCCGTAGGTAAGACCTCTGCCCGTTAAAACGCCGACGTGCTCGTCGCGTATTCTCTTATACTGTCCGAAAAGGAAGCCTATCTCTCTGCCGCCTACGCCGATATCGCCCGCGGGAACGTCGGTGTCGGCACCGATATGTCTCTGAAGCTCGGTCATAAAGCTCTGGCAGAACGCCATAACCTCTCTGTCGCTCTTGCCCTTGGGGTCAAAGTCCGAACCGCCCTTGCCGCCGCCGATGGGCAAGCCCGTAAGGCTGTTCTTTAAAATCTGCTCCAAACCTAAGAACTTGATGATCGAAAGGTTTACGGAAGGATGGAAACGAAGACCGCCCTTGTAAGGTCCGATTGCGCTGTTGAATTGCACGCGGTAACCCTTGTTTACGCGCACCTTGCCCGAATCGTCCACCCAGGGAACGCGGAACATTACCACTCTTTCGGGCTCTACAAATCTTTCAAGCAAGCCCGCCGCCTGATATTCGGGGTGCTTCTCCACTACGGGCGCAAGCGAAGTTAAAATTTCGGTTGCCGCCTGATGGAATTCGGGCTCGTTGGGGTTGGTCTTTTTAAGGTTTTCCAAAACCTCGGTTACATATGACATAAGTATTCTCCTCAAACTTTTTATTTGCGGTAATTATACTATATACACTGTCATTATGCAAATTTTATGCAACAGTTTGGCTATCGTTGTTTTTTATACAATCTATAAGCTGTACTTATATCACTTGAAATATACGGCGTTTGCAGTGGAATACATAACTTTTTTAAGCTCGCTTTCGGTGAAAACGCCGCTGTCGGTTATATAACTTAACAAGTGTGCATACGTGTCGCGGCAGAGCGTCGACGGCATATCGCTGCCGAACATAAGACGGTCTGCGCCTACCACCTCTTTCGCCGTTTGCAAATGTTTTACCGCCGTCGGGTAAGGATAAATTTCGGGCTTCTGGTTTGCAGCGAGCGCCGCTAAGTCGAACCACACGTTGGGCAAAGCGAGTTTGCCGAGCGTTTGCTTTAACAGCTCGTTGTCGTTAACTTGCGGCGCGAGCAAATGACATATAACAAATTTAAGTTGCGGGAAGTCCTTCGCCGCCTTTGCTACCGCTTCGGGCTGCCAGCAACAGTTACGCGGTCTGCCTATATCTATCGTAACAGTCAAGCCGTTGTCGCACGCGTATTCATATTCCTTGCGCATAATTTCGCCGTTTAAGTCAATCGGCGGATGATAAGCCATAAGCCCCGAACCGTTCGACGTTTCGAATTTTACGATTTTGAAATTCAGCTCTTTGAAAAGGTGCTTTTTAACCGCCTCCGCGTTTACACAGAAAGGGTCGTACGCGCCCGCACCGATAAAGCGGTCGGGGTATTTTTTAACGGCTTGCGCAGTGTATTCGTTCTGAAAGCCGAAAAACTGCCCCTGTAAAAGGACAGCTTTTTCAACGTTATTATCATTCATTACCTTTAAAAGGTGTTCGGGCGTAACCTGCGCATCTCCCATACCGTCGGGTATCATTTTAAAGGTCGAGCCGTCGGCGTATACCGCGTTGCCGCCGCCCGCCGCTCTCAGTTCTCCGCGCGAGGTGAAGCCCGCTATGCATTGCACAACGTGCGCGTGCGCGTCGATGATCTTAATATTCTTTGACGTTTTCATTTTTGTAAGTACAGAAGTTTACTATATAACCGTTGGTTTCCACCGGCTCGGACTTATGCGTGAGCGTGAAATTCGGGTTTGCGTCGAGGTTTTCGAAGTACGCGTCCGCGCCGCCCACCGCGTCCACCTTGGTCACGAGCACCTCGGTGCAGTAAGGCAAAAGCGTTTTGTACATCATTGCGCCGCCGATAACGAACACCTTGTCGCTATCATACTTTTTTATTTCGGCAAACAACTCGTCTAAACTGCGCACTATCTTGCAGTCGTCCCTGTCCTCGCCGTCGGGGTACAAAACCACGTTGGTACGGTTTTTCAAAGGCTTGCCCTCGGGGAACGATTTGAGCGTGTTACTGCCCATTACAACCACATTGTCCGTGGTCGTTTCCCTGAAAAATTTCATATCCGCGGGAATACGGAACATAAGCCCGTTGCTCTTTCCTATTCCCCACTCCTTGTCCGCGTGTAAAATTGCTCTCATTGCTTCCTCACTCAGCTACGGGTATATTGTATTTTTTATCGTTGCACTTGTAATCGACTAGGTTAAAACTGTCTACGGTGAAATCATAGAAGTTTTTGATATCGGGGTCAACCTCGATTTTCGGCGCGGCAAACTGCGGCTGCGCGATTATTTCTCTCACCATATCCACGTGTCTGTCGTATATGTGGGCGTCGGCGATTACGTGCACCAGCTCGCCAGCTTGCAACCCCGAAACCTGCGCGAGCATTAATAAAAGCACCGCATACTGCACCACGTTCCAGTTGTTGGCGGTGAGCATATCGTTCGAACGCTGATTCAGAATTCCGTTAAGCGTATTGCCCGAAACGTTGAAAGTCATCGAGTACGCGCAAGGGTATAAATTCATTTCGTGCAGGTCGGCGAAATTGTAGATATTGGTCATAATTCTGCGGCTTGCGGGGTTGTTCTTCAAGTCGTACAGCACTCTGTCAACCTGGTCGAACTCGCCCTCTTTGTACTTGTGCTTGACGCCCAGCTGATAGCCGTACGCCTTGCCTATACTGCCGTTTTCGTCCGCCCACTGGTCCCAGATATGCGGCTTTAAATCGTGGATATTGTTGCTCTTTTTCTGCCATATCCACAAAAGTTCGTGGATGCAAGACTTGAACGCCGTGCGGCGGATTGTCAGTATAGGGAACTCTTTCTGCAAATCGTAGCGGTTGACTATACCGAACTTTTTCACCGTGTGCGCGGGCGTGCCGTCCTCCCACTTAGGGCGAACCGGTCTGTCCGTATCCCACACTCCGCTTTGAATAATTTCCTTCATATTGTCCACGAAAATTTTGTCCGCTATACTCATATCTCAGCCTCCGCAAATATCCTTATTATTTTAGCATACTCCGAGGCGAAAAGTCAATAAATCTTTACGTTTGTTATGCAGTCGGTTATTGCGATTTGCAGCCGCCGAACGTCGTGAGAGAGCACGTATCCCGCCGACGCGTCCGAACATTCGACAATCAGTCTGTCTATTTCCTTTGTAAAACAGTTAGCCGTATTAATCGCGGCAAGCCCGCCGAGTCCCGATTTGACGTCGCCCAGCACCGATTTCGCCGACGGCTGACTGCAGGTGTTGTTGTCGAGAGTGTTGGCAAGGTC
>CAMWKX010000145.1 GCA_947174955.1 uncultured Clostridia bacterium
GTGCTATGCGATTCAGGCGGGCAGAGAGGTGCGCGTAATGGTTAAACCAGAACAGGTTGACGACGCGCAGGCAATGTTCCTTGCAAAGGATATCGCTAAGAAAATCGAAGCCGAACTCGAATATCCCGGTCAGATTAAGGTCAATGTTATCCGCGAATCCCGCGCCGTTGAATACGCTAAGTAAGAAAATGTAATTTAAAAGCACTATACGTAACGCTTAGTGCTTTTTTCTTTGGGGGTGATTGCTTGAAAAAAAGTGAATACTGGAAAGGTTGCGTAGCTTGTTTCAGTTTTTGCACCATTGTGTTTTTAGGTCTTTTGATATTTTCATTTTCTCAAATCCCTGCATTTAAAAGAGCTTGCAACTTAAAAAAAGAAGGACGAGAAGTTCAAGCACACGTGGTTGACTTTTATATAACTGCTGCATCTAATGCCGCTGATAGTGCATTTGTCTTAGTTTATGAATATCAAGAAAATGGAAAATCTTGGCAAGGTAGGTTGCAACATAGTCATAGAAGAGATAATACATATGATGAAGAAGCGTTAATTAATTACTATAAATCGCAAATTGGCAACGTGGTTGAAATTACAATCTATGAGGAAGGCAACTATTGCTTGTTAACGAGTGAAGTTGAAACTTCTTATAAATCCGTGCTAATACAGGAAATTGTATGTTTTATTATAGGTGGTATAGGTTTACCGATAACTTTAATATTCTTTGTTAGATTTTTAAAGTCATATCATAAAGAAGAAAACAAAAAGAGCAAGTACATTCAAGGTAATATTGAGTAAATAGAAAAGAAACAGGTTTATATTAGAACCTGTTTCTTTTCTGTATTTATTATCTTATAAATAATTTAAAGCATATTGCAAAAACAGTAATGTTCAGCGCGGTTATCGAGGGGATAACAATCATTTTCATAACGTCGCTGACCAGCGTCGGGTTGACGTTCAAAAGGAAGGAAAGCGCCGAAATTATCAGAACCGCAATAATAGTTAAAATAATGCACGAACTTATGTAGCTGTTCGTTGTCGGTCTTACGCAACTCTTGCCGTAACCTTGCAAAGCAAGAATTCCGAAAACGGTAAACTGTGCAAGTCCGAGTAAAAGTATTGCGGTGGGGTAAATCCAGGTCGTATTGAGCTGATTTAAGAAGATAAAGCAGAATATAAACTCAATGACCGTCACTGCAAGTACGATGGCAGAGCATTTTAACAACGTTGTGCCCTTGTTGTACGTTGTCTTTGTGGCGTAAGTTGCGTTTGCGTCGAAGTTGCCTGACGATGAAACGTTGACACCGTCGGCTCTTGCGCGGTCGACAAGGTGCACGTTTCTCGGCTCTTCCTTAGGCGCGGGCTTAGGTTTAGGCATAGTGTAGTAGGTCTGCACAGAACCGTTGGAAACCGCCTTTTTGAAAATGCCGTCAATAAGATTTTTATAGTCGCGCTCCGTTTCGGGGCGGTTATTATATATCAGCTTATCCGTGTTTACGTTTTCGGAGTTGGGAACAATATCTTCAACCTGCGGTTCAGGCTGGCGGACGGGTTCGGAAATTAACCGCATATAGTTTTCGTGGGCAATTCTCCGCGATTCAATCCGTGCGGCTTCTTCCGCAGAAACGGCGGGAGCTTGCTCCGCCACGGCTTGCGCGGGAGGAGGCGTAGGCTCCTGCACGATAACAGGCTGAACTTCGGTTACAATCTGTTGTGCATCGGTTGACTGTGTCAGTACTGTTTCATTCTGACGAGTGGGAATAACCTCTGTATTCTGAGTCGTACCTTTGATAGCCGTGCGGTATTCGTCGCTTACGCGCTGAGAATTGTCCGCTTTATCCGTTTTGTCGGTAATGTCGCCTTCGTCGTTCTTAATAACAGGTACGCGCGATACCGAATTACGCAAAATGGTAAAGTCAACGGGAGTAGGTGCGGGCTGAGAAAAATCGAAAGATCTGTCGGAAATGAGGCTGTCGATTATGGTTCTCGAATATTCCCATTCGGCAAGATTTTTTTCCGTAATGTCCTTGCCGCTTTCGGTTAGCGAAAAGTACTTTCTTCTGCCGCCGTTCGAAACCTCGTCGGTCTTCCAGTACGCTTTAATATAGCCCTGGTTTTCAAGACGCTTTAACGCGCTGTAAAGGGTGGGCTGCTTAAGCGAATACTGACCGTGACTCTTTTGCTCGATATCGTTCATTATTTCGTAGCCGTACTTGTCGCGCTCATACAATGCACGCAATATAATGGTGTTAATATGACCGCGGATTAAGTCGGAACTGATTGAACTTGCTTCGTCGCTTTTGGAGTTTTCCGCAGACTCTTTATCGCTTGTCGCAACATTAGCATCAGAAGCGGGAGTAGCGGTATCCGAAACGGCATTATCCGCGTCTTCTTTTATTTCGTAAAGGTCATTACGCTCCGAATTGTCAAAATTATCTTCTTGCATAGTTTTGCTCCATATATTGTGCTTATTATACCATATTATACAATAAATGTCAATTATATAACAAAATAAAAAGTACTATGTCACACATAAAAGGGTGTTTTTATTCAATTTAATAGACAAAAACAGCAGAAAGTGATAAGATATTTGCAATACGAATTCGGGGAGTTACAAAATGTACTGTCATATAAAAGATTATGAAATAAGATATACCGACGTTGACGTGTCTGATAATCTAAAACTGTCGTCGCTGCTGTCGCTTATGGAGGAGTCTGCTTGCCTTTCGGCGGAGGAGCTCGGTTTCGGGTATTCGTATTTGCAGCCGCGTCATATGGGATTTATAATGGTCAACTGGTATATTGAGATGAGCCGTTCGGTTAAGCTCGGCGATGTTCTCAGCATTCATACCTGGCCCATAAAGCCGGGGCGGCTTGCGGTTTTGAGAGATTTCGAATTATACGTCGGCAAAGAGAAAGTGGGCGTGGCGACTTCGCGCTGGTGTCTTGTCGACCTTATCAATTTCAAAGTGCTTCCGAGTGCAATGGCGTTCAGGGAAGAACTTGAATATAACCCAAACCGCGCGGTTGAAGTTGCAAATATAAAGGTGCCCGACGTCGACGGCGGCAAGCTGTGCTATTCGAAGGTTGTGACGTATTCCGACTACGACCATTATAACCACGTAAACAACACAAAGTATGCCGATTTTCTACTCGACGGGTTTTCCGTGGACGAAATCAGGGATAAGAGTTACTCGCGTGTAAAAATTACTTACGTAAAGCAAAGCAAAGAGGGTGAAAAACTTGATTTTTATAGGGTAAAGCTTGATGACGGCAGCTGGATTGTAGAGGGCGACGTTGCGGGCGACAAGCGCGTAACAATGCAGATTTCATTTAATGATTAAGTACGATTATTCGCTGAAGAGGTCGGCACGCCGTTCGGTCAGCGTAAGTATAAAGGATGCCAATTCGCTCGTCGTCCGCGCACCGTTACGGTTGCCGCTTGCCGATATAGAGAA
>CAMWKX010000146.1 GCA_947174955.1 uncultured Clostridia bacterium
TAAACGACGTTGCGCTTGCGGTTGCCACGGGCGACGTCAAGGCGCTTTCCCGCGTCAAGGGTATGGGTAAAAAGACGGCGGAAAAGATTATCGTCGAACTGCGCGACAGAGTTATTGCTCCCGTTGCGGGCGCGGCTGCCGACGCTTCGCCGATTGTTCATATTTCGAGCGGCGACGAGGACGCGGTAGTAGCTTTAATGTCGCTCGGCTTCAACCGCGCGGAGAGCGAGCGCGCCGTATCCAAGGCGAAGGCAAGCGGCGCAAAGACGGTAGAAGATATAATTATGCTCGCATTGAAAGGAATGTAAAAAATGTTTGACGAAGATTACTACGGCGAGGACGAAAACAGATTAGTGCAGAGCACCAAGGGCGAGTACGACGCGGAAGAAAACGCGCTGCGCCCCAAGACGCTCGACGCGTACGTCGGTCAGAGCAAGGTTAAGGAAAACCTGACCGTCTATATGAACGCGGCGAAAAAGAGGGGTGAAACGCTCGAACACGTGCTTTTGTACGGCGCGCCCGGTCTGGGCAAAACCACGCTCGCGCACATTATCGCCAACGAAATGGGCGGTCAGCTTAAAATGACCAGCGCGCCCGCGATAGAAAGAAGCGGCGATTTGGCGGCTATCCTCACCAACCTGAACGAAGGCGACGTACTGTTTATCGACGAAATTCACAGGCTCAACCACAGCGTGGAGGAAATTCTGTACTCCGCGATGGAGGACTACGCTCTCGATATTATCGTCGGCAAAGGTCCCAGCGCAAGAAATATCCGCTTTTCGTTAAAGAAATTCACGCTTATCGGCGCAACCACCCGCGCGGGTATGATTGCAAATCCCTTGCGCGACAGGTTCGGCATAATCTGCCGCCTCGAAATGTACACCCCCGCGGAGCTCGAAGAGATAGTTACCCGCAGTGCGAAAACGCTGGATATTGCAATCGAGCCCGCCGCCGCGCGTGAAATTTCTATGCGTTCGCGCGGAACGCCGCGTATTGCGAACAGACTTTTAAAGCGCGTGCGCGACTTCTCGACCGTAAACGACAGCGCAAGGGTGACGGTTACCGAAGCCAAATTTGCGCTTAACAGAATGGAAATTGACCACCTCGGTCTGGACGAAACCGACCGTAATTTGCTCCGCGCTTTGGCTGAAAAGTTCGACGGCAAGCCCGTAGGGCTTGAAACGCTCGCCGCAACCGTAAACGAGGATGCGGGCACTATCGAGGACGTGTACGAGCCGTATCTTTTACAGCTCGGCTTTATATCGCGTACGCCACGCGGCAGAATGATAATGCGCGGAGGCTATGAGCACCTGGGCTACAAAATAACGCAAAAGCAACTGCAACAGCTTTCGCTTTTCAATAAGGACGAGGACTGATGGCGGAAGTGCAATACAAAAAGAGCGATTTTTATTACGATTTGCCCCCTGAGCTGATTGCGCAGACCCCCGCGGAACCGCGCGATTCTTCGCGTTTATTGGTTTATAACCGCGAAAAAGACTGCGTCGAGCACCGCGTTTTCCGTGACGTTACCGAGTACTTAAAGGCGGGCGACGTGCTTGTTATCAACAGTACGAAAGTTCTGCCCGCAAGGCTGTACGCGCATACTCCAAACGGCGGCGCGGTGGAAATACTTTTATTAAAGCGGCTCGAAAAAGATAAATGGGAAGTGCTCTGCAAACCGGGCAAAAAGTGCACGCCGGGCAAGTCGTTTAATATCAACGAAAAATTGTCTTTCACCGTCGAGGGCGTGACCGACAGCGGCGAAAGAATAATAAATTTTACCTACGACGGAGTGTTCGAGAACATTCTCGAAGAGGTAGGCTCGATGCCTCTGCCGCCGTATATAAAGGAAAAATTAAAGGACAAAAACAGATACCAGACGGTATACGCCAAGACGGACGGTTCCGCCGCCGCACCTACTGCGGGTCTGCACTTTACGCCAGAGCTGCTGCAAAAAATACGCGCAATGGGTGTTGAAATTGTCGAAGTGTTATTGCACGTCGGGTTAGGTACTTTCCGTCCCGTAAAAGAAGATATAATCACCGACCACAAAATGCACGGCGAACACTACGAAGTGACCGAGCAAGCCGCCGCCGCAATCAATAAGGCAAAGGCGGAGGGTAGACGGATTGTCGCAGTCGGCACGACCTCGGTGCGCACGCTTGAAAGTGCGACGGGCGACGACGGAATTATAAAGGCGGGCAGCGGCGAAACGCATATTTTTATCTATCCGCCCTACAAATTCAAGTGCGTGGACGCGCTTATCACTAATTTCCATCTGCCCGAAAGCACGCTGGTAATGCTCGTTGCCGCGCTCGTCGGCAGAGAAAAAATTCTGGAATTATATAAAACCGCCGTTGATGAAAAGTACAGATTTTTCTCATTCGGCGACGCTATGATCATAGTTTAAACAAGGTACAAAATGTCAGAAAATTTCGGTTTCGAATTACAACATATCGATAAACACACGGGTGCGCGCGCGGGCGTTTTCCATACACCGCACGGCGATATTTTAACCCCCGTGTATATGCCCGTGGGCACGCAGGGCACGGTCAAGGGCGTGTACCCTAAGGATTTAAAAGAGGCGGGCAGTTCGATAATTCTCGCCAACACCTATCATCTGTACGAAAGACCGTCCGACACGCTCGTTAAAGAGGCGGGGGGCTTACACAAATTTATGAACTGGGACGGTCCTATTTTGACGGACAGCGGCGGTTTTCAGGTTTTTTCTCTGGCAAAGCTGAATAAAATCACCGATGAAGGGGTATATTTCAATTCGTCGATAGACGGCGCAAAGCATTTCTTCACGCCCGAAAAGGCGATTGAAATCGAAGAAAACCTCGGCGCGGATATAATTATGGCTTTCGACCAGTGCAGCGAGTACGGCTATACCCACGAGCAGGCGGAAGCGGCTATGAACAGAACTCACACGTGGTTGGAACGCTGTTTCAAGGCTAAAACGCGCGAGGACCAGGCGCTTTTTCCCATAGTTCAGGGCAATTTTTACAGTGATTTGCGGCTTAAAAGTCTGGAATACTGCAAGCAGTTTGCGGTAGACGGCATAGCAATCGGCGGACTTTCCGTGGGTGAACCAAAGCCGTTAATGTACGAAATGCTCGATATACTGCGCCCCGCACTGCCCGAAAATATGCCCAGATATTTAATGGGCGTAGGCTCGCCCGACTGTTTAATCGAGGGCGTAAAGCGCGGCATAGATATGTTCGACTGCGTGCTGGCAACCCGCATAGCAAGAAACGGCACGGCGTTCACTTCGCACGGAAAGGTGGTTGCCCGCAACGGCAAGTACAAGCAGGATTTTTCCGCGCTCGACGACGAATGCAACTGCTATTGCTGTAAAAATTACACCAAAGCGTATCTGCGCCACCTTATAAACGTGGGCGAAATGCTTTCGGCAATGCTTTTAAGTCTGCACAACATAACCT
>CAMWKX010000147.1 GCA_947174955.1 uncultured Clostridia bacterium
ATATCAACCCAAGAAAAGACAGAGAAGCAAGGTTCACGGTTTCAGAAAGCGCATGGCTTCGACCGCAGGCAGAAAGGTTTTAAAGAGAAGAAGAAATAAGGGCAGAAAGAAGCTGTCCGCTTAAATGAAATATCAGCGGCTCAAAAAAAACGCCGACTTTCAGAGGCTGTTTAAAAAGGGTAAAAAAGCGTATTCCAAAGATTTAACCGTGATATATGCGCCCTTTAAGGGTAAGACGGTTATGGGAATAGCTCTTTCCAAAAAGCACGGCAAGGCGGTCATAAGAAACCGTATAAAAAGGCTTGTAAGGGCGGCTTTTTCAAATAATTTCGAAAAGCTGAACGGTAACTTTTCGCTTGTCGTTTTGCCTAAGGTACGCGACGAGTATTCTTACGCCGATATCGAAAAATCGCTTTTGACCTGCTTTAAGGCAATGGACGAAAAAAAATGAGCCGTCTTTTTTCGTATACGCGGTGGGCGGTATTCAAGCCCTGGCTGTGGCTTAAAATTATCGGAATGCATCTTATAGTGTTTTATCAGAAGCACTTTTCCCGCCATACCTGCCTTTACGAGCCGACGTGTTCGGAATATACCAAGCGCAGTATAAATAACCACGGCTTTATTATCGGCGTTATTTTGGGCGTCTGGCGCATTTTAAGATGCAATCCCTTTTCAAAGGGTGGCTACAATCCCGCCCCCGAAAATCATTTCAAGGTAAGATGGGTTTTATAAAAACCCGTTGATTTAAGTTAATGTTTAATTTATTGGCAGAAAGCGGTACCTTGGGCTACGGCGTCAAGGCAATAAGCGACGTAGGGCTGAACTGGATAGGTCAGCTTATTCGCATACTTATCGAGGGCATAGGTATAGTCGGTTTGGGCATCATAGTGTTTACGCTCATTTTAAAGACTATCGTATTGCCGCTCGATATTTACTCGCGCATAAACGGCAAAAAGCAGGCGCTCATTATGGATCGTATGCGTCCGCATATGGAAAAGCTGCAAAAGCAGTACGCCAACGACAAGAATATGTACCAGCAAAAGGTAATGGAGCTGCAGAAAAAGAACGGCTATTCTATGTTCGGCGCGTGCCTTCCTATGATAGTTTCGCTCGTCATCTTCATTATCGTTTTCAACGCGTTTTCAACCTATTCGCAGTACGCCAACCTCAAAAACTATAACGATATGGTCGGCGTGTACAACGGCGTGGTTACCTCGTACGTTATTCCCGAAGACTGCGACGAAAGCAACATTCCCGACACCGCGTTCTTATACGAGGTCAAGGACGAAGACGGCAAGCTTCTGGATTACTCCGTCAACTACGACGCATTTAAAAAACACTACAACTCCGTAATGAAAGACGTAGAGGACTACGGCACTACCGAAAAGAGCGAGCAGGAAGTATTCACCTACCTTGCAAACGTGTACAAGTCCAAGCACACCGGTTTCAACGGCAGCTTTAACGTCGCTATGGTCAACGACACCGTCGGGGGCGAGCTCACCGACGCGGCGGTGGCAATAAGAAACACTCTCGTTTCCTATTATCTCGAAGAGCCCGCGGCGAAGGCGGTTGAAAGCTACTACGAGGACGGTCACAATAACAGCTTTTTGTGGGTACACAATCTGTGGTATCCCGACAGCACTTTAAATAAGGAAGTTCCCGCATTTTCCAAGTTCCAGTCGACCATAACCAAGGCGTCGATAGGCGACGACTACGCCGAAAGCTATAACAAGGTTACGGCGGCTCTGGAATCGCAGAAGAACAATTACAACGGCTATTTCATTCTGATTATTTTATCAATCGGTCTGATGCTGTTGCAGCAGTGGGTATCGATGCGTTCGAACAAGGCGGTCAACGATCTTTCGACCGTCGACGGCTCGGGCAACAGAACCAACAAAATGATGATGATTATGATGCCGCTCATATACGGTGTGTTCTCGTTCTTCTATTCGGCGTCGTTCTCGTTATATATGATTACAAACACAGTTTACGGACTTATTACGACGCTTATTATAAACAAGTGCGTGGACGTGTGGTTCAAAAATAAGGAAGCGAAGGGCGAGCTTGACGCATATCTGGCAAAGAAGCAGAGAAAGGGGAAAACCGCAAACAGCGGCGTCAAGAGCAGAAACGTTAAAAAAGTAAAGTAATTTCAGGAGCAGGAGATGGACGAAAAAGACGTTTACAGCGGTAAGACCGTTGAAGAGGCAATTCAGATAGGTCTGGCAACGCTGGGCGCAACCGAGGAGCAGGTGGAAATAAAGGTGCTCGACGAGGGCAAAAAGAAGCTCATCGGCGGAGTAAAAGCGCGTGTAAAGGTAGTTAAAAAGGTTTCCGACGGCGTAAGAGCCGTGAATTTTATCGACGGACTTTTGGACATTTTAAAGCTCAATGCGGTGTGCGAGCTTGTTTCGGACGACGAGAAAGTGGAGATAAACATTACTTCCACCGAGAGCAGTCATATAATCGGCCGTCACGGCGAGGTGCTCGACGCGTTGCAGTCGCTTGCGGGCGCCGTTGCCAACATCGGCAGAGAGGATTATAAGCGCGTCGTTGTCGACTGCGAAAATTACAGAGAGGGCAGAGAAAAGACCCTTAAAGAGCTTGCCGAAAGGTTGGCAAAGAAGGCGGTCGAAAGACAGCGCAGAGTTAATTTAGAGCCTATGAACCCTTACGAAAGAAGGATAATTCATTCCGCGCTTTCGGAGAGCGAAGAGGTTAAGACCATTTCCAGCGGCAAGGAACCCGCAAGATTCGTCGTTATTATTCCCAACAACGAAAAGCCGTACGACGGCAGAAGAGAGAGAAATTCCGGCGAGCGTCGTGACCGTGGAAGAGGTGACAGGCGCGACGGCGGGAGAGGTAACGGGAGAGGCCGCGACAGACGCGAGGGCGGTGCGCCCCGTTCGTCGGGCGGAAGCAAGGCTAAGCGCGAAATACGTTTCGGCACTTTCCTCGGCAACAGCGGCAATAAACCTGAGGTTTAACGCAAGTCCTTTAATTGCTTGGGAAGCAGACTAACTTAATCACAGCAAAACGTAAATAAATTAGTGCGGCTTTACGGCCGCACTTTTTAAATGTTATTTTTGTGCAAAAATTAACAATTTTTGAAAAAATTTCACAAAATAATTAAGCAAAACGCTTGATAAAATTTTTCTTTTTGATATAATGAGAATAAGGTAATACTGTTTACGGAGAAATACTATGACAATTACAGAAGCTGTAGCTTACCGTTTGGGCGGTATTCTTAAAGAACGCGGAATGAAGAAAAAGACCTTGGGAAAACTGCCCGGCGTTAAGTCGCAGAGCATAAGCAATATTTTCAGAAGCAAGAGCGTTGCGGGTATAAGTATGATTACTTTGTACCGTATTTGCCGCGCTTTGGATATGAGTATGTCGGAGTTTTTAAACGACCCCGTATTCGACGATATCGACCTCCCCA
>CAMWKX010000148.1 GCA_947174955.1 uncultured Clostridia bacterium
ACGCTGCCGTCGTCGGGGATAACGCTGTTTTTGCAACCCGCGATAAGCCAACCATTGCTGGTAATTATCAGGCAGTTGCCTTTTGCCGAAAGGCGGGAGTTACCCTCGTCAACGGTAATTTCTTCAATCCCCGTGCACATAGTAAAAGCACGGTAGCCGATAGAGGTGACGCTTGCAGGTATATGGAGTTCGGTCAGCGTTTCGCAGCCGTAAAACGCCTCTTTGTTTATCGAAGTAACGCTGTCGGGTATGGTTATACTTTTTAAAGCAGTACAGCTTTCGAAAGCGCTTGCGCCTATCGATTTAATGCCGTTCGGCAGCGATATTTCTTCTAATTTTTGGCAGTATGCAAACGCACCGTTGCTTATAGACGTAACTTTTTCGGGAACGGTCACTTGCGTCAGTCCGTCGCAATAATAAAACGCGTCTTCGCCGATAGAGGTAACCCTTTCGGGTATGATTATTTCCGTAAGCTTATGGCAACGACTGAACGCGCCCTCTCCTATATGGGTTACGCTGTACGGTATGGATATTGCAGCCAGGTTCTCGCAAGAGTCAAACGCGTAGTTGCCTACCGATATAACGCTGCTGTCGTCGGGTATTACGCTGGTTTTGCAACCCGCTACAAGCGTTCGCGTTACCTTATCAATAAGGCAGTTGCCCTTGCTTTCATAGACGGGGTTATTTTCGTCGACCGTAATCGTTTCGAGATTGTCGCAATTCGAAATCACTCTTTCGCCTATTTCAGTTATGCTCGCCGGCAAGGTTAAGCTCGTCATCTCGTTGCCGTAAAACGCGCTTTTTGCTATTTCGGTTACCGGCAAACCGTCGTACTCGGCGTGAACCTTAACGTCTTTCGCAGTGTTGATAGTATTCTCTTTTTTGGTTACGCTGTACGCCGTGCCGTCGTCGCTTAAAGTATACGTAACGCCGCAGTTGTAAAAACCGCAGTCGTCGCACGTATTGTTTGTAAAGTTGTGGCCGCCGTCGTCGATATTTTCCAGCTCGTGACCGCACGTTGCTTTCATATAGTGGCGGGTATTATTGAAACACTGCTTATAAGTGTGGTCGGCGAGGGGGTAGACGAGCTGTTCCTCGGTGAGGGTGGTAGTGCATTCCTCTTCTGCAAAATTGAGTTCACAACGCGAGCAGTGCCAGATATCGGGGTTGCCTTGCTCGAAACAGGTCGACAACTTGTGTTCTGTGAAATCGAGGTCGTGTCCAAACGCCGCAATTTCGTTTTGTTCGAGCGTAACGGTATTGCACACGGTGCAACGCTTGCCGTCGGATAAGCCCGTCGTCGTGCAGGTAGCGTAGGTGCCCGCAATGGTTTCTTCGACGTGGGGAAGCTTCTCAATAACCTGCTGTTCGAGCGTAACGTTATTGCAGACCGTACAGCGTTTGCCGTCGGAAATGCCGGAGGAGGTGCAGGTGGCGGGCACGCCTGCAATGATTACTTCCGTGTGCGGCAGCTTTGCGATAACGGTGTCGGCTTGCGTGATTTGCTCGGTTAAAAGCTCGTCCGCAAAGTATTTGCCGCACTCTTCACAGTGCCAGTATTCGACGTTGCCCGCGCTCGTGCAAGTGGATTGGGTGGCGGATATATGCTCGCCAACGTGTTCGTGGGGGCGCGGCAGACCCGCCGTTAAAAGCACGCCGCCCGCGATAAAGAGGGCAAGACAAACGACGGACATTATATAAGTGATAATGTTCAGCGTATCGCGTTTCATTTGTCGTTGTCCTCCTTTCAAACTTTCAAAAAAAGCAAAGCGGCGTCTTACGTTTAAGGCGCCGCGTTTTCAAGATATTTAATCTTCATTAATTCTATATCGTCGTCGGTGACGCCCAAAACCTCTTTGCAGTACCCTACGACGCTTCCGTATTTTTCTTTGACTCTGTTCATAGCGGCGGTTAAGTATTGCGGTTTAGCCGCCATCATTCCGTACAGAATCTTTTTGAACCGCAGCGATACGGGCGCAATGACGAGTCCCGCTCTGTTCCAGAAAAATCTCGCCCTCTGAAAGCGGTGGGAGGTAACGTAGTCGTGAACTATAACTTCTTCGCTCACGCCCAGCAGACTTTCGACGAGCATTGCAACTATGCCCGCTCTGTCCTTGCCGCCGCTGCAATGCCACAAAATGCAGTCCTCGTTGTCGATAATAAGGCGCAGAGCCTGCTTTAAAAGCTGCTGCGGCTCCTCGTTTAAAAGTACCGCGCAGTACATTTCCGCCATATAGTTGTCCGCCGTGCCGAACTCTTCCTTGATGCGCTTGCTCTCTATCGCCATCGTACGCTGCATAGAGCGTTCGCGCGTAATGCCGGGGGTCGCCGTGCACAGGACGGGCAGATGCACGTACTTTACGCCCTCCCACAGAGTGTCGGGGTCTTCTTCGAGCTCGGTAAAAATACGCAAATCGATTACGGTTTTTACTCCGTAATTTTTAAGCGTTTCGACCGTCTTTGCCGGAATTTTATAAAGTTTGCCGCTGCGGATAAGTTTTCCGTGTTTAATCACGCGTCCGTCCGCGGTGGGAATACCGCCGAGGTCGCGCGTATTGAACATTTTTTTGAGCGGCATTCGCTTTATCTGAACGTGCATAGTGTCATTATACTATATTTTATAATAGCCGTCAAGCAATGCGGTAATCGTAAGGAATTTCAAAAAAAGCAAATTTTGTATAAAAAATCGTGACTTGAATGTTTAACGCGCGGTTAACGGAGTTATATAAATATTGTAAACAAAAAATTCACACAATATTTTCGGGAAGTATGCAATGGCTGATAAGCAAGATAAGCAGTTGGAAGAGCAGGAAGAGCCCCTGACGGAGGAGAGCGAAGTCGCAAAGGAGCCGACCGAACTCGAAAAGGCGCAAGCGGCGGCGGAAGAGTACAAGCGTAAGTGGTACGCGGTTGCGGCGGAATACGACAATTACCGCAAGCGCACGCAGACGCAGGCGGCGCAGGCATATCAGGACGGCAAGGCGGAGGCAATATTGAAGCTGTTGCCCGTTGCCGACACGTTCGGCTACGCTTACGACGGCGCGTCCGACGAAAAGACCAAAGCGGGAATAGATAAGATAATCAAGAATTTCAACAACATTTTATCGACCCTCGGCGTTGAGGAAATACCCCTGAACGCGGGCGACAAGTTCGACGAAAGCGTTGCGGAAGCGGTTATGAACGTTCCCGCGGAAGACGGCGAAGAGCCGAACGTAATTAAATTAATTTTAAAAAAGGGTTACCGCCGCGAAGGCAAGGTTATACGCTTTGCGCAGGTTTCGGTAACGATTTAAATTAGGTAAATTTATTCCAAAAAGGAGTTTTAATATTATGGGAAAGGTTATTGGTATTGACTTGGGAACAACTAACTCGTGCGTGGCGGTTATGGAAGGCGGCGAACCCGTCGTTATCGCCAACAGCGA
>CAMWKX010000149.1 GCA_947174955.1 uncultured Clostridia bacterium
AATGTAAACCATCCGTCTCTGCCCGACCACCCCGACCACAAGCTGTATGAAAAATATTTCCCGAACGGCGGCGCGTCGATATTCACTTTCGAAATCAAGGGCGGAATAAAGGAAGCGCACGCGTTTATCGACAATCTCAAAATTTTCTCGCTGCTTGCCAACGTTGCGGATGTCAAGAGCCTCGTCATTCACCCCGCAACGACCACGCATAGCCAGCTTAACGAAAACGAGCTTGCCGAACAGGGTATAAAGCCCAACACGATAAGGCTTTCGATAGGCACCGAGCACATCGACGACATCCTCGAAGATTTGAAAAACGGCTTTGCCGCTGTGAGCGCTCTCAATTAAATTCACCTGAATTTTACAAAATACCGTTGTATTTTTTCTTTTATTATGCTAAAATATTCATATACGGAGGTTTTAGCTTATGAGATTGGGAAATCCCGCAGTAAGGCATTTTGCCAACAGGGCGGCAAGCGGACAATTCGGTGCGCTCGAAAAGAGGGCAACTTATCTCGGCGTGTATCTGAAAGCGGCGCTGTACGCGGCATTGACGATTATTGCCGCCGTCGTCACCGAGCTGGTGGTACTTAACGCAATAGTAACGGGCGACGAAGCCGCGCTCATAGCGATCGGCATAGCGTCGTTTGCCTGTTTCGTTCCTATGATTATTATTTCGTTAGTCATAGCTTTCGTGCCGTCGTCCTGTAAGGTGCTCGGCTTTGTTTACGCGGTAATCCAGGGCGGACTTTTAGGGCTGTTGGCAACTTTCGTGGATATGTTCTTCCCCGGAATCGCGCTTGCGGCGTTCCTCGGTACGGCAATCGTATTTTTGGTTGCAATAGTCGTAAACGGTATTTTCAAGGTCAGAATTTCAAGCGGATTCGTGCGCGGACTGATGGTAGTTATGGTCAGCCTTATAGCGTTGCAGCTGATAATGTTTTTGGTTTCGCTGTTCGGTGTGTTCAACTACGTGCAGTATATGTGGATACAGATAGCCATTTCCTCGCTCTGCATAATCTGGGCGACGGTAATGCTTTTCTGGGACCTTAGTGCTATCGACAATATCGTTCAGGGCGGTGCGGACAAAAAGTACGAGTGGAACGTGGCGTTCTCGCTCGTAACCACGCTGATATATCTGTACGTCGAAATTCTCGAACTGCTCGTAAGAATTGCGGCGTTGTTCTCGAAAAATAAGTAATTAAATCTTGATAAAGCCCCGAACGCGGCTCGCGTTAGGGGCTTTTTTTTATATTGTGGAATTAGACAAGCCGTAAAAAACATAACTTATAAAACTTGAATAAAAGGGGTGTAATTTATGTTTTTCGACGTTGTAGGACTGTTTCTTTCAAAAATTTTCTTCTTTACGGGACTGGTCAGGCAAAAGGGAACCTTTCCCAAACCGCTCTCTCCCGAAGAAGAGAAAAAGTATCTTGCCCTCGCGCGGGCGGGCGACAAGAACGCAAAGGATATCCTGGTCAAACACAATATGCGGTTGGTTGCGCACATAGTCAAAAAGTACTCGGGTTCGGCGGAAACGGACGATCTCTTGTCGGTCGGCTCGATAGGGCTTATCAAGGCAATCAATACCTACCAGGACGGCAAGGGTACCCAGCTTGCAACCTACACGGCGCGCTGCATCGAGAACGAAATTCTAATGCTTATCCGTTCGAGCAAAAAGCATAAAAACTGCATCTCCATAAACGACCCCGTCGGCACGGATAAGGACGGCAACGAGCTGACGGTAATCGACCTGCTTGCCGAAAAGGAAGAGAACGTCTTTTCGCGGGTGGAAAAATCGATACAGCGTGAAAAATTCGTGTCTATGCTTAAAAGCTTTTTAAATATCCGCGAATACACGATAATCTGTATGCGCTACGGACTGGAGGACGGCGTGCCTATGCCCCAGCGCGAGGTGGCTAAAAAGCTGTGCATTTCGCGTTCGTACGTATCACGTATTGAAAAACGCGCCATAGAGAAGGCGAGGCAATACCTCAAAAAGGAAGATTTTTTCACCGAATAAGCGTAAATATTTGCAAACTGCGCGATTTGTTGTTATACTTAGTAAAACACATTTATAGCGTGGTGCGACAATGGAAATTTTTGAAGAATTAAAAGAGCGCGGACTGATCGCGCAGGTTACGGACGAAAAGGAAATACGCGAGCTTATCAACGGCGGCGGCGCGCGCTTTTATATAGGTTTCGACCCCACGGCGGACAGTCTGCACGTCGGCCACTTTATGGCTCTGTGCCTTATGAAAAGATTGCAGATGGCGGGCAACAAACCCGTAGTTTTAATCGGCGGCGGCACGGGCTACGTCGGCGACCCTTCGGGCAGAACGGATATGCGCTCTATGCTGACGCCCGAGCTTATCGAACACAACTGCGCGTGCTTCAAAAAGCAGATGGAGCGGTTTATCGAGTTCGGCGAGGATAAGGCGATAATGGTCAACAACGCCGACTGGCTGTTAAAGCTCAACTATATCGAGCTTCTGCGCGAGGTGGGGGCGTGCTTCTCTGTCAACAATATGCTGCGCGCCGAGTGCTACAAGCAGCGTATGGAGAAGGGGCTTTCCTTCCTCGAATTCAACTATATGATTATGCAGTCGTACGACTTTTACCATTTGCACGAGGCTTACGGTTGCAATATGCAGTTCGGTGGCGACGACCAGTGGTCGAATATGCTCGGCGGCACGGAGCTTATCCGCAAGAAGACGGGTAAGGACGCATACGCTATGACCATAACCCTGCTTTTGAACAGCGAGGGCAAGAAGATGGGCAAGACGGCGAAGGGCGCCGTGTGGCTGGACGAAAACAAGACCTCGCCCTACGAGTTCTACCAGTACTGGCGCAACGTCGACGACGCGGACGTTATGAAGTGCATTAAAATGCTCACTTTCATTTCAATGGACGAAATCCGCGAAATGGAGAAGTGGGACGATAACCGTATCAACGAAAAGAAGGAAATCCTTGCGTTCGAACTTACCAAGCTCGTGCACGGCGAAGAGAAGGCGAAAACCGCAATGGCTATGGCAAAAGCGGCTTTCGGCGGTTCTACGGAAAACCTTCCGCAGAAGGATATAAAGGTCGAAACAGCGACAATAATTCCCGTACTCGTTACGGCGGGCATATGCACAAGCAACGGCGAGGCGCGCAGGCTCATTCAGCAGGGCGGCGTAACCTTAAACGAAACCAAGGTAACGGATATCAATATGCCGGTAAACAGCGGCGATATTGTTCACAAGGGCAAAAAGGTTCACGTTAAGATTAATTTAAGATGAGTGAAAAGTATAAGTCGGTCGCGGGTGAAACCGTGACCGAAAAAATTATAGAAAAG
>CAMWKX010000150.1 GCA_947174955.1 uncultured Clostridia bacterium
AAACGAAGTGAGCGCCGCAATGAGCGCGCCCGACCACTCGGCTTGCAGAGGGCAGGAATTTATCGAAACAATGCGGTGGGAACGCACGGCGTAAAAACCCGTAACCGTATTGCCGTTATCGTCCTCGCCCACTGGCAGTGCGAGCTTGTTGCGGTAGCCGTACTGTTTATCGCTGGCAACCGTCGGCGCAACTTCCACGTCAAGCCCGCCGATTTTTTTAAGACAGTTTTGCACCAACTGCCGCTTAAAATCCATCTGACAGTCATAGGATAAATGCTGCAACTGACAGCCGCCGCACTTACCGAAGTACGGGCAGACGGGCGTGACCCTTTCGGGTGAGAGAGTATGCACTTCGGTGAGCTTGCCGTACGCAATTTTGCCCGACACTTTGAGCGCTTTGAACGACACCCTTTCGCCCGCAAGGCAAAAGGGCACGAAGGCGGTTTCGTCGCCGATTTTAATAATGCCCTCCCCCTCGCTTCCGAGAGAGAGGACTTCCCCTATGTATTCGTTATTCTTTTCCATTTTACTTTTTAATTCTCGCCACGACCGCGTTGACCGCGAACTGACAGCGGATTACCAGAAAATCGTACACAACGCCGACAAGCGTTCCCACAGTGAAAATAAACAGATAAATGTATTTATTTACGACGTCGTACACGCTTTGCGGAAACATACTGCCGCCGACAAGTCCGTTAAACACAAGATAGTACGCAACAATAAGAGTGCAATCGAACCACAACGCCTTTAAACCCAAGGCTATCCAGCGGTTGAAATTCTTCTTTTTGATAAGCGCGTTTACAAGCGGGTGCAGACCGAAAAACATTATAAAGGGCACTAAGTCCCAGAATTTCGCCGCCGCGCCCATTATAATTGTCAGTATGCACGTGCCGACGTACGCGCCGAAGCCGCCCTTGAAAAATTCCTTGGACAGCGGTATCATCATTGCCACAACGCCCATAAAATAGCCCGTGGCAAGCAGCCAGCCGCTCAAAATTCCCAAGGACAGAAACAATACCGCTATACCGCACGATATGCCCGACAAGGCTATTTCAAATGAGTTGAAACGGTTATTTTTAGGCATAGCTTAATGACAGCACCCATTACATAAGCAGTTAATGCACGCATTCAGGCACAGACATTCCATACAAGTCGCGCAGAAACTGCCGCCCATCTGATTGTCCTGATACGCGTTGTTCATATCCTGACCGCGGTACGCGCTCTGCTCGCCGCCTGCCGCGCCCTGCTTCGACGCGTCGTAGGCAATCTTTTCGTTGAGCTTTTCGTACGCCTCTTTATACTTGGGGTTATCGCCGTCTAAGCGCATTGCGATTTCGAGCTGTTTCTTACTCTCGTTAACCCAGTTCTTGCGGTAGAATACCACAGATTGCAGATAGTGCCATTGCGCTCCGCGCTCGTTAAACGAATCGAGCACGCGCTGCGCCTCGTTCAGATCGCCGCTCTTTATAAGGTCTTCCACTTTGGAAAACGCCGAGCCGTCACCCGCGCCGTTACCCTTGCCGAGCTCGGCGAATTCGGTCAGAAGCTCGTCGTAAGCGACCTGAATTTTCGTCAGTTTTTTCGCCGCCTCGTTGCCCGCCTCGCCGTCTAAAAATCTGTCTTCCAGAAGTTTTGCGCGCAAAGCTGCGTAAGCCTCTTCGACCTCTTCTAACGTTGCGCCTTCCGACAGACCTAAAAGTTCAAGATTACGTTTGTTCATTTTCTTTTTTCTTACCTTCTCCGCACTTGCCAAACACAAGCTTTCGGGTTTTAAGCGGAATACCCCTTAAAATTATATTATCGGTTAAGTCGTGATTGAAATAGAATTTAATGCCCGCCAGATGCGCGCGCATATCCGCGAACAGCGCGTTGAATAAAAAGTTAATCTCTTCGCCGTTTTTCTCCACCGCCTGCGCCTTTTCGCTCTCCCCGAACGCGTTAAAGAGAACGTTGTACCGCCCCTTTTTCACGTCCTTGTCGTAGTCGTCGAGCGCGTCGGCAAGATACACCCACTTGCCTATGTCGTAGCAGAGCGCGTCCGTGTGCTCGGTTGCGTATTCTTTAAGGCAGTAGCGCGATAGCTTTTGCATCATCAGCGCGGTAGGCTCGCACGCCGCGTCTATAATCTTACAGTCCGCTCTTTCGAGTTCGCGCTGAGCGTCTATGCTCTCTTTTATAATTTCCGCGACCTCGGGGTGGCGTTTGAGCGCCCTTTTAAATCCCCGCTTGTAAAGGAACGCGAACGCGCCCTTTTTGTCGCCGTCAACCTTGTCGTCGAGCAGTTTATAGTAGGCAAGCACGGTGTTTACGCAGCCCAGAAGCACGGAAATGTCGTCGGGCAACGCCATAGGGCGGCGCTTTATCCAGTGAAGCCCGCAGCGGCGCTTTTCGATTTTCATATCGCAGTTAGCCGCGTTGTGCAACAGCGCGGACATAAACGCGATATCGTAGGTGAGCGCGGTCTTTGCAAAACCGCCGCACCCGCCGCCTATCGATTTGCACATTCCGCAGTACGTCGCCTTGTATAAAATTTCGTCCTTTTTGAATAAATACGGACTGTCGGGACTGATATATCCGAACATTAAACCTGATAAAATCCTATCTTTTTATAGACTTTGGAAAGCGTTTTTCTTGCAATCCTGTACGCCCTTTCCGCGCCGTCAGCCATAACCTTTTCAAGGTAGGTTTTATCGGCAAGCAGACGGTTATGCTCCGCCTGCAGGGGCGCGAGTTTATCGGCAACCGTTTCGCCGACCGCCGTCTTGAAATCGCCGTAGCCCTTGCCTTCGAACTCCCTTTCCGCCTCCTCTAAGCTCTTGCCCGAAAACGCGCAGTAAATGGTAAGAAGGTTGCTCACCCCCGGCTTGGTTTCGGGGGCGTACTTGACGGCGTTGTCGCTGTCGGTCACGGCGCGTTTGAACTTGCGCATAACCGCATCCCTGTCGTCGGTCAGAAATACCGAGCCGTTGGGGTTTTCCGCAGACTTACTCATCTTCTTCGTCGGGTCCAGAAGGTCGCAGATTTTAGCGCCCATCTTGGGATACAGCCCCTCGGGAACCTTGAACGTGGGCGTATATGCGTTATTGAAACGCTGAGCTATATCGCGCGAGATTTCGAGATGCTGGCGCTGGTCGAGCCCCACGGGCACGACGTCGGTCTGATACAGAAGTATGTCGGCCGCCATCAAAACGGGGTAATCCATAAGCCCCATATTGATATTATCCGCGTGCTTCGAGGATTTATCCTTAAACTGCGTCATTCTCTCCATTTCGCCCACGTAAGTGAACGTGTTGAGCGCCCAGCACAGTTCCGCGTGCGCGGGCACCTGCGACTGCA
>CAMWKX010000151.1 GCA_947174955.1 uncultured Clostridia bacterium
CTTCCGCGGCGGCGCGTGCGAACACGTCGCTCTTCAAACGGGTGTCGTAGGAAATTACAACGCCCTTAGCCATTGCCTCCGCGCCAAGACCTTTAATAAATTCGCTTAAACCTTGCGTTGCGCGGGAAACGGTGTAAACATTCATCTTGTTCGTGCCGTAGCCGATGATGCCGCGCATACCCGCCGTGCCGAATTCGAGCTCCGCGCCGAAGCTGTATTCTATTTCTTCCTTATTATTCTTTATTGCAACGAGTTCGCGTTTAGCCTCGTCGTTGAGTCTACTGTCTTCAAGCCAGCTTTCATAGGCCTGTTCAAAATCCATAAATTATCTCCCCCGTATACTTTTTATGTACACTTTCAAATTTTTAGACGTCACCGTCCTTTTTATTATATAAAAAAAACCCCCTTTTGTAAAGGGGGGATTTGAAAATTTTATGCATTTAAGCGCATATTTTTTATTCGTCGCCCTTGAAAAACTCCTCGCGCGATACGGGCGTATCCTTTTTCGGACCTATTACCGTGTATTCGTCGACAAAGTATTTCTGTTTGTTTCTGTCGAAATAGTTGACGAAGCAGTAGGAGGACAGTATAAGACTGCTTGCGGGAAGCGTCAATAAAAGTCCCGCGCCGAACGTGAACACGCCAGCCGCAACGTTGAGCGCGAATACGGTCAGTTTCAAAACCAGTGAGTTGGAAAGCACGTCCAGGGTTTTCTTGCCCTTTCTTGAAAAGGTGTAACAAATCGCCTTGCGGTGTTTCATTTTGGCGTCGATGAGTGCGGGCAGCCAGTCGGTGGTGAACGCGAACTTTACAGCCGAGAACACGAGGAAGAGCGCCGCCACGATAAATATTTTAATGAGGGTAAACGACAGTCCTTTAAGCCCTACCGAAATTATCGCCCACATTATCACGAGGCAAATCGCGTCGTAAACGAATGCGAGGGGCGCGAGAATTGCCGCGTAGATTGACGCCTGCTTAATGTTTTTGAAGAGCGTGATCGTGAACGAAGATCTGGTGTACATAACCATTTTGTCGTGTACGAGCGCGCCCGTAACGTAGTTGCCTACGCCCACTAAAAATCTGTCGATAACGTACACTACGCACATACAGATTACCACGGTCGCAACCAACCACGACTTGTCCGACAGGAGGTGGTTAAAAGCTTCGAACGCGTCCTTTACGTCTTGCAGGCGCACCTGCAAATCGGCGGTGTTCAATGCGATTAAGTCCGACCAGAGCGCGGTGACGGAGGTCTGTAAATCCGTGTATTGAACCGTGTCGGAAATACAGCCGATCGAGGGTACGAGTACCGCACAGCTCAGCCCGACCGTTATCGCGAGCACAATCAGCCTGTAAACGAGCAGCTTGTACGTCGTTGAAAAGTTGTCCACGAAGACGTGGAACGAATGCTTAAATTCCATAATTTCCTCACTAAATCAAAGTGCAGATTTTGCCTACGGCTTTGTCGTCCGTGACTACCAGATAGAGGTAGGTATTTGTTGCATAGCGGCGCAGAGTGCCGGGGTTGAAAAGAGTTATTTCACCGACCGTTTTTTCGATTGGTGCGTGAGTATGCCCGAACAAAGCCACTTTGCAGCCCTCCTGCTCGGCTTTATAAGCGATATTGTCATACCCGCGCTTTACGCCGTACCTGTCGCCGTGACAGGCAAAGATTTTTATACCTTCGACCTCTAAAATAAGCTCGTCCTCGCCGAGTCTGGAAAGGTCGCAGTTACCGTTCAAAAGGTAGGTCTTGTCGGGGAATGCTCTCCGTATAACCTGACCGTCCGACGACGTGTCGCCGAGGTGTATTATCATATCGCTTTCGGCGAATATCGGGAACAGCTTTTGTATCGCCGCCATATTGCCGTGCGTATCGGAAACTACCGTGATTTTTTTCACAACCTGCTCCTTAAATCGCACAGCGCGCGGTAGCGGTGGGATACCGAATTTTTCTCGTCCTCGGTCGCCTCGCCGAACGATTTTTTGAGGTCGTCCGAAAAGAACAGGCTGTCGTAGCCGAAGCCCTTATCGCCTATTTCCTCGAAGAGTATGCGACCGCTCGTGAACCCTTCGCCGAACGTCGGCTTGCCGTCCGCGTCTACGTAGCACACCGCGCACGAAAAATGCGCCGAGCGGTGGGATACGCCGTCCAGACGCTTTAATAAAAGCGCGCGGTTGTCCGCGGAAGTACCGCCCGAAAAGCGCGCCGAATACACGCCGGGTGCGCCGTTAAGCGCGTCCACGCACAGCCCCGAATCGTCCGCCAGTACGGGAAGGTGAAGCTTGTCGTAAACGGCTTGCGCCTTTATAAGCGCGTTCTCCTTGAACGTTTTGCCGTTTTCCTCGATATAGCCGTCAAAACCCGCGTCGTGCATAGTGACGAGCTCCACGCCCTTGAATATGGCCTTTATTTCCTCGATTTTATGCGCGTTGCCGCTGGCAACCACGATTTTTTTCGGCAAATTTTTATTACTCATATAAGTATTATATAATATGTGCAAAAAAAAGTAAAGCGGAGTTTATCACCACTTTAAATTGTGCAGTTCGCCTTTAACGTTGAAATTCTTGAAGTCGAGCTGGCGCAGGCCCTCGTACACGGCGATTGCAACCGAGTTGGATAAATTTAAAGAGCGCAGCTCGCCCATCATCGGTATGCGCAGACACGTGTCGGGATGCTGAATTAAAAGCTCTTCGGGCAAGCCCTTGGTTTCCTTGCCGAAGACGAGGAAATCGCCTTCTTTGAACTGCGCGTCGCAGTGGCGCTTTCTGCCCTTGGTAGTGAAGTAGTAGAAGGTGCCGTCGGGGTTTGCCTTCTGCAGTTCGTCGAAGTTTTCCCAGTAGGTAATGTCGGCGTACTGCCAGTAGTCCAGCCCCGCGCGCTTCAAATATTTGTCCGAAACCTCGAAGCCCAAGGGCTTTACAAGGTGGAGTTTGCAACCCGTCGCCGCGCACGTGCGCACGATGTTGCCCGTATTCTGCGGTATCTCGGGCTCGACCAAAACTATATTGAACATAATTTTTACCTCTGAAATTATTTTATCACAAAAGGGTTGCAATGCAAAACTTTTTTAATTCGTTTGACAAAATACGCGCTTGGTTGTTACAATTATTATGCGTATATTTTTTACGTTGTAGTATATTTATGTCGGCAGCGGCAATAATGACAATAATAAACAGCCTCTTTTTGAT
>CAMWKX010000152.1 GCA_947174955.1 uncultured Clostridia bacterium
GAAAACCTTGTCCACCTGCGAGTGGGCTATATCCACGATTACTTGTGCGTACATTCGGTTTAGTCCTTAACCGACTTTATCTTTCCGTCCTCTATCTCTTCACAAGCCAAAGCAATTTCTTTAAGCTTGCCGGGGTTCTCGTTTACGTTGTTGAGGGCGTTGCGCTCGATGAGCTGACGCGCGCGCTTTGCAACCACTACGCAAAGTTCGTAGCGGGAAGCGGGCTGTCCTTCGTGACCCAGTCTGTCAATAAGAGTATCTACTGCGGGTTCGTTAATCATAACTAAAATCTCCTTTTTAATATGGCTTCGACCTCGTCAACCGCCGTTTCAAGGTCGTCGTTGATAACTTCAAAATCGTACAGATAGCTTTTCGATATCTCGTAGTCGTATCTTTCCATTCGGCGGGCAATCTTTTCCTCGCTCTCGGTGCCGCGCGCTTTGAGCCGTCTGTACAGCTCCTCCCTCGAAGGCGGCTCTATCATAACGAGCAACGCCTCGGGCATAGCGTTTTTCACCTGCAACGCGCCGTCCACCTCGATTTCCAGAATGACGTCGCCCTCTTCGAGCTTTTCCTCCACAAACTTTCTGGGCGTGCCGTAAAAGTTGTCGAAGTGCTCGGAATATTCCAAAAAGCCGCCTTTTTCTATTATTTCCTTAAACTCGTGCTTAGTTATAAAGAAATAGTTAACGCCGTCTTTTTCGCCGTCGCGCGGCGCGCGCGTTGTGCACGATACGGACAGCGACGTGGTCGGAAAGCGCAATAAAAGCTCGTCGACTATCGTGCCCTTTCCCACGCCCGAAGGTCCGCTGATAACCAAAAGTGTTCCCTTACTCAACGTTCTGTACCTGTTCCCTTATTTTTTCTATCTCGTTTTTGAGCTGCAAGCCCAACCGCGTTATCTGCAAATCGTTGGACTTGGAGCAAATCGTATTGGTTTCTCTGTTGAACTCCTGCACTAAAAAGTCGAGCTTTCTGCCCACGAGCTTTTCCTTTGCGATTTCGCGAAACTGCGAAATGTGCGAGCCTAAGCGGGTGAGCTCCTCGTCGATATTGCTCTTGTCGGCGAACACCGCCACCTCGGTTAAAAGCCTGCCTTCGTCGGGATTGACCTTTTCGGTGTACTGTTTAATCTTTTCGAACAGCTTCTTTTTGTATTCCTCGGCAACGAGCGGCGCGCGCTCTTTAACGCCCGCGACAAGCTTTTCGATGGTATCGACGCGCGAAAGCATATCGTCCGCAAGCTTTTTGCCCTCGACCTCGCGCATTGCGTTGAGCTTGGAAAGCGCGTCGGCAAGAGCGGAGTTGAGCGCGGAAATGAGTTCGTCGTCCGCGGCAACCGCCTCTTCCTGCTTTAAAACGTCGCTCTGGCGCATCAGCGAGGACACGGTGAAATCGTCGTGCAGTTCGGGGAACTCCGCCTTAATCGCCTTTGCGCTCTCCACGTAGGCGCGCGCGGCGGGGATATCGAGATACAGGGTTTTTACTCTGTCACGCTTGTCCGTGTACGAGATATAAACGTCCGCGTGTCCGCGGGTAAGTTTTTCCCTGATTTGCGTGCGGATAACCTCTTCATAGGCGTTGAAAATTCTGGGGCACTTAATCGACACGTCGAGATAGCGGTTGTTTACCGTCTTGATCTCGGCGGTGACCTCGAGTCCGCCGTTATTGCAAACGCCTCTGCCGTAGCCTGTCATACTGAACATATTTCGCTTTTGCTCCGAAACGATATTTTTACTTATACATTATACAATAACGTTTGTCAAAAAACAAGCACTTTTTAAATTAAAAGTCGTCCGTTTCGGGCGTGAAAAGACCGCGGCGGCGGGTGGTGACGAGGCGGTAACAGTTTTTGGGCGACGTTTCGAACATAGCCGCCTCCTGATTGGACGAGGCAAGCACTCCGTTTATGTCGGCAAAGTACGCCGTGCCGCCCGCGCACAGCACCACGGGCATACCGTAAAGATAGGCGTACGAGCGGATTAAAAGGGGCGGTATTCCGTCCGACACCTCCTCTGCGTGCACCGCTACGAGATTGCACCCGCACACCGAAAACGCCTTGAACACTTCGGGAAAATATAAATCGTTATCTATGCACAGCCCCACCTTGTACCCGCCGACCGTGTAGATGCCGAGATTCGCGCCGCTCTTGTACTCCTCGCCGTCGAAAACGTGCAGCATATCGCTTATCCCCAGAAGCTTGCCGTTCGACGCTACGGCGACCGACTTGCGCAAAGCGCCGCGACTGTCGGTCACGCACCCGCACAGCACGCCGCAGTGCGCCGCGTGCGAAAGCTTTGCCACCCGCTCGAATTTCTCGCTCTTGCCTTCGAGCTCGCTCTCGTAGTCGACGCGCCCGAGCACTCCGAACCCGAAAAGCGCCACGTCGCACTTGGGCAGCTTTATGGTCATCTGTTTTCTTTTGTCCGACACCACGCAGATTTTCATATACTGTACATTTTATTGCGCTCGCCGCAAAAAAGTTACGCGCCCACGTTCTATGCGGCGGCGGACAAACATAATCTAAAAATATGAAAAAGACATTGATTATTTTAGCCGTCGCGACTGCGGTTTCTGCCGTCGCGCTTCCTCTTACCGCCTGCAAAAAGGACGGCGGACAGTGCACGTCGAAATACGTCATCAGTGCCGCCTACGACGACAAAGCCAACAAGCTTACGGGAGTTGCCGACTTCACTTTTTACAACTCCACGGACAACGAAATAAGCGACTTGCAGTTCAACCTCTGGGGCAACGCTTTCAGAAAGGACGCAAAGTATAAGCCCGTTTCCGACTCGCTCTCTTCCAAGGCGTACTACTCGGGCAAGTCGTACGGCGGCGAGAGCGTTGAAAAGGTCGAAGGCTGCGCAAGCTGGGAAGTCGGCGGCGAGGACGCGAACATTTTAAACGTCGTTCTGAACTCGCCCGTTTACCCCGAGCAGACGGCGAAGGTCAGCATTACCTACACCCTCGATCTGGCTAAAATCAATCACCGCACGGGCGTGACGAAGGACACGGTCAACCTCGGCAATTTCTACCCCGTGCTGTGCGCCTATTCTCAGGAGGGCTTTATCAATACGCCCTACTACTATAACGGCGATCCGTTCGTTTCCGAATGCGCCGATTACGACGTTTCTTTGACGTTACCCCAGGGATATACCGCGGCGACGAGCGGAAAAGAGGTT
>CAMWKX010000153.1 GCA_947174955.1 uncultured Clostridia bacterium
GGGGAAGGGTTAAGCAGTTGCACGCGTTTTCGCAGTTGCCGTCTAAGCACGACACGGGCGCAAGCGAGCCTTCCGCCGCGGTGATTATTTCCGCAACCGTGTATTCTTCCGGTTTGCGCGAAAGGCGGTAGCCGCCGCTCTTTCCGCGGGCGCTTACAATAAGTCCCGCCGCCGAAAGCTGCTTTGCCGAAGTTTCAAGGTATTTAAGCGATTCCTTCTGTCTTTCGGCAATATCGGCAAGCGAAATGTAACCCTCGCCCCCGCGCGCAAGGTCAATCATAATTTTCAGGGCGTTGCGTCCCTTTGTCGTTATCATCATAATCAGCCACCGTATTCTATCATTTTATTAATACATTTAACCGCGGCAAGGCGGGTTTCCTCGTCCATAACAATCTCTTCGCCGCCCTCGCCTTTAAGGCAGTTGTAAACGTCGTAAAGGGTGGTCACCTTCATATTGTGGCAGACCAAATCCATAGACATCGGGTAGAACTTCTTGTCGGGGCACGCGTGCTGTAAGTGCTCGACAATCGAGTTTTCCGTGCCTATGATAAACTCTTTCGCGTCCGCTCTTTTCGCGTAGTCCATAATGCCCGAAGTCGAGCCGATATAGTCGGCGTGCTTTACGACCGACGGACGGCATTCGGGGTGGACGAGGAACAGCGCGTTCGGGTGCGCCTTTTTAGCGGCAAGCGCGTCCTCTTCGTCGAACTTGGCGTGGGTGGGACAGCCGCCCGATAAAAGCTTGAAATTCTTTTCGGGCACCTGGTTTTTAACGTACGTGCCGAGGTTGATATCGGGAATAAATAAAATATTCTTTTCGGGTATCGCCTTGCAGATTTTGACCGCGGACGACGAGGTCACGCAGACGTCGGCAATGGTTTTAAGCGCGGTGGTGGTGTTGATATACGCAACGACTGCGTAGTCGGGGAACATTTTCTTGACCTCGGAAATGACGTCCCTGTCCATCTGTTCCGCCATAGGACAGCCCGCCGCGGGGTTGGCAAGGTATACGCGCTTGTCGGGCGAGAGCATTTTAACCGTTTCCGCCATAAAGCGCACTCCGCACATAATAACGTTTTTGTTCGGCGCGGTCTTCGCCTTTAACGACAAAGCATAGCTGTCGCCGACAAAATCGGCAATCTCGCAGATAGCCTCGCTCATATAGCTGTGCGCCAGAATGCACGTGTCCGTGTCGCGTTTGAGTTTAAAAATTTCGTCCTGTAATTCTCGTACCGTCATAAGTAAAACGATTATACCATACGGCGGCGCAAAAGGCAATAAAATTTTCGCAAAGAGCTGTAATTCCTATTGACTTGATAGGAATTATTTATTATAATGAATTCATACTAATTCGGTAGGATATTGCAAATGGCAAAAACGGTATACGTAGACAACGCGGCGACGACCGCAATGAGCGATACGGCAATCGCGGCAATGACCCCCTATTTAAAGGAAGTGTACGGCAATCCGTCGTCGTTGCACACGGTGGGGCAAGTCGCAAAAGAAGCGTTAGATGACGCGCGCACAAAAATTGCCGCAATAATAGGCGCTAACCCCAAAGAGATTTATTTCACTTCGGGCGGTAGCGAGGCGGACAATCAGGCGATACGTTCGGCGGCGTACGCGGGGCTTGCCAAAGGCAAGAAGCATATAATTTCCACCGCGTTCGAGCACCACGCCGTTCTGCACACGCTCAAAAAACTTGAAAAAGAGGGCTTTGAGGTGACATATCTCGACGTACATTCGCACGGAAATATCACCGCGCAAGAGGTGGAAGCGGCTATCCGCCCCGACACCGCGCTTGTCACGGTTATGTACGCAAACAATGAGGTCGGCTCGGTTCTGCCCATACGCGAAATCGGCGAAGTGTGCCGCGCGAAAAAGGTGGTTTTCCACACCGACGCGGTGCAGGCGGTGGGGCATATTCCCGTCAACGTGGTCGAAGACAATATCGATATGATGTCCGTTTCGGCGCACAAATTCCACGGACCAAAAGGCGTGGGCTTCCTCTATTGCCGCAACGGCGTTCAGCTTAAAAATTTAATCGAGGGCGGCGCGCAGGAGCGTAACCGCCGCGCGGGTACCGAAAATATCGCGGGCGTAAGCGCAATGGCGGCGGCTTTAAAAGAGGCGGTCGAAAACCTCGATAACAATATGAAAAAGGAAGCGGCATTGCGCGACAGGCTGATTGCGGGACTTAAAAAAATTCCCCACTCCAAGCTCAACGGCGACACGGTAAACCGCCTGCCGGGCAACGTCAATATGTGCTTCGAGGGCATCGAGGGCGAAAGTCTGTTACTCCTTTTGGATGCGAAAGGCATTTGCGCTTCGTCCGGTTCGGCGTGCACGTCCGGCTCGCTCGATCCCTCGCACGTACTGCTTTCTCTGGGCTTGCCCCACGAGGTTGCGCACGGCTCGTTGAGGCTCAGCCTTTCGGAATACAACACCGAAGACGAAATTGACTATATAATCGCGGAAGTTCCCAAGGTTGTGGAATATCTGCGCTCCATTTCTCCCGTGTGGGAAAGTTTGGAAAAAGGCGAAAAACCGCATTTAATATAAAAAGAGGTTAATATATATGGCACTTTATAGTGAAAAAGTAATGGACCATTTCACCAACCCGCGCAACGTGGGCAAGCTCGACGACGCCGACGGCATAGGCGAGGTAGGCAACGCCAAGTGCGGCGATATAATGAAGATATATATCAAGGTGCGCGACAATATTATCGTGGACGTAAAGTTCAACACGTTCGGCTGCGGCAGTGCGATTGCGTCCTCGTCGATGGCTACCGAAATGATTAAGGGCAAGCCCATCTCCGAGGCGTTGGAGCTTACAAATAAGGCGGTTGCCGAGGCGTTGGACGGTCTGCCCGCGCATAAGCTGCACTGCTCGGTTCTGGCGGAAGAGGCTATCCGCGCGGCAATCAAGGACTACTACGACAAGAACGGCATAGCTTACGACAAGGCGCAGTTCCCCGACCCGCACGACGAAGAGGAAGAGCACGCCCACAACGACGAAGACTGATGGCAAAAGAGCTTACCCCGTGCGAGCTTGTCGAGCGCAGTATAATAACCAAATTCCGCAAGGGGATATGGACTAAATTTCTGCAAGCCGTCAAGAAATACAAGCTTATAGAAGAGGGCGACAAAATCGCCGT
>CAMWKX010000154.1 GCA_947174955.1 uncultured Clostridia bacterium
CGCTGCACAGACTTTCCATTCAGGCGTTCGAGCCCGTGCTTATCGAAGGCAGAGCTATCAAAATTCACCCGCTCGTATGTACGGCGTTCAACGCGGACTTCGACGGCGACCAGATGGCAGTGCACGTGCCTCTTTCGATTGAGGCGCAGACGGAGGCAAGATTCTTAATGCTTTCGTCCAACAATATCTTAAAGCTTTCCGACGGCAAGCCCGTTATGCAGCCTTCGCAGGATATGGTTATGGGTGCTTACTACCTCACCATTATCCGCAGGGAGAACGGCAAGTTCTACCGTTGGTCGGGCGACAGATATTACGAGTGCCAAGAGGGTGAAGAGGGCGCTGAAAAGTATATCGCCAACGCATACATTTCGGAAGACGAAGTGATGATGGCGTACCAGACCAAATTCATTCATATGCAGGACGAGGTTTACGTCCGCCGTACCGTTAAGATTAACGACGAGAAATCGCCTTACAACGGTCAGACGGTTACGGGCGTTGTAAAGACCACCGTCGGCAGAATTATTTTCAACAACCAGATGCCTCAGGACTTGTGCTTTGTAAAGCGCGAAAAGCCCGAGGATTATCTCAAATACGAAATTTCGTACGAGTTCCTCGGCGACAACGTTGCGGTCGGCAAGAAGCAGCTCGGCAAGATTGTCGAAAAGTGCTTCAAGACGGGCGGCGCTCCCAGAGCGGCTGACGTTCTCGACAAAATCAAGACGTTGGGCTACAAGTATTCGACGGTCGGCGCAATCACGACGTCCGTATTCGATATGCACATTCCCGCAGCCAAGAAGGAAATCGTTACCGAGACCGAGCAGAAAGTATTGCAGATCGAGCGCAAGTATCAGCGTGGCTTGCTCCGCGAAGAGGAGCGTTACAACGCGGTTATCGACGCGTGGGATTCGGCTACCGACGCGGTTACTTCCGAGCTTAAAAAATCGCTCGACAAGTTCAATCCTATATGGATGATGGCTAACTCGGGCGCCCGTGGTTCAATCGACCAGATGAAACAGCTTTCGGGTATGCGCGGACTGATGGTTAACCCTCAAGGTAAGAAAATCGAAGTTCCCGTTAAGTCGTGCTTCCGTCAGGGCTTGTCCGTTCTCGAATACTTCATTTCCTCGCACGGCGGTCGTAAAGGTCTTGCCGATACGGCACTTAAAACGGCTGACTCGGGTTACCTTACAAGAAGACTTGTCGACGTTTCGCAGGACGTCATCGTAAGAGAGGACGACTGTATGGCAGGCTCCAAGAAGCCCCGCGGAATGGTCGTTAAGGCGATTATCGGACCCAACGGCGAAGTTATCGAGGGCTTGGAGGACAGAATTCAGGGACGTTTCGTCTCCGAAGACGTCGTTGATAAGGACGGCAACATAATCGTTGCGCAGAACGAGTTCGTCACCGACGAGCTTGCAAAGAAGATTATCGCGGCGGGCATCGAGGCGGTTTCCATCCGTTCGGTATTCACCTGCAACTCGCGCTACGGCGTATGCGCAAAGTGCTACGGCAAGAATATGGCTACCAACACCCCCGTTATGGCGGGCGAGGCGGTCGGCGTTATCGCGGCTCAGTCGATAGGCGAGCCCGGTACACAGCTTACGATGCGTACCTTCCATACGGGCGGTATAGCGGCGACGGGCGATATTACCCAAGGTCTTCCCCGTGTAGAAGAGCTTTTCGAGGCGCGTAAACCCAAGGGCTGCGCAACCCTCTGCGAAGTTTCGGGCAAGGTTAAAATCGACGATAGCGACAGCTTGAAGCACGTAATCGTAGTCGACCCTGTAACGGGCGAAACCAAAAAGGACTACGCACTGCCTTTCAACGCAGAGTTAAAGGTAAGGGCGGGAGATACGGTCGTTCCCGGCACGGTGCTCAATACCGGCTCGGTATATCCTCAGGATATTCTGAGAGTACAGGGCGTAAAGGGCGTTCAGGACTATATACTCGAACAGATACAGTCCGTATACCGTTCGCAGGGCGTTGATATCAACGACAAGCACGTTGAAATTATCGTTCGTCAGATGCTCAAAAAGGTAAGAATAGAGAACTCCGGCTCGACGGGATTGCTTCCCGGCGAAACGGTGGATATGTTCACGGTCGAGGACGAGAACCGCAAGGCAATCGAAAACGGCGGCGCTCCCGCATTGCAGAAGCGCGTGCTCCTCGGCATTACCAAGGCGGCGCTGTCCACCGAGAGCTTCCTTTCGGCGGCGTCCTTCCAGGAGACTGCGAGAGTGCTCACCGACGCGGCAATCAAGAACAAGGTTGACCCGCTTATCGGCTTGAAGGAGAACGTAATTATAGGTAAGCTTATCCCCGCGGGCACGGGCGTTAAGGAGTACAAGAGTATGTCTCCCATTATCAACCCCGGCTACGGCAAGGAAGATATAGGCGACAACGTTTAAGAAAAACAAAGTGCGGCGCGGAAAAATTTCCGCGCCGCATAAAAATTTAGGGATACGTTATGGTTGATTTCGAAGATTTGGCGTTCGGCGATTTGCTGGGCAAGGTCGAAAAGAGGGTGCAGGAAATCGCGCAAACGCGCAACGCGTCGCAGTTTAAAGAGTTGGGCGCGGATATACAGAACGTTTATAATTTTGTGGTTACCGCAAAAAAGGACTACGAAAAGGAACAGCCTATGCTGAAAAATCTGTTTTCGTCGTTCAACTACGCGGCGGTCATTATCAACGACGCGGTCGCGAACAAAAAGGCGGACAAGGAGGCGGGCGAGCTTTTAAACGAGTGCCTCGAAATTATCGCCGCCTGTTGCAGAAACGTTAAGAAAAGTATAGGATTATGACCGCTTTTCTTCTTTGAGTATTTGGGCAATATGGTTAAGGTCTTTTTCCATATTGCGTAAAATTTTTTCTATATTTTCGTGTCGGTTTTGTATGAATTGCTCGTTGCTTTTCCAAAACTCGCATACGTGGCTGCAAAAAATACGTTTTTTTCTGTTAGCCAAAACTTTTTCGCAAACGCAATGTCCGAAAGGCATCGGAGTGTACCGTCCTCTAATATTAGTATAATATAAAATAAAATAATTACAGTTTTCACATTTTTTCTCGTCCATAGCTTGTAACTCCACTTATAGTTATATAAAAAGTATATAACTAAATTTTTTACAATACTTATG
>CAMWKX010000155.1 GCA_947174955.1 uncultured Clostridia bacterium
TGATTTCGGGCTACGACTGGCTGGACGTGAGCGTTGCGCACGCCAACAAGGGCAGGGCTTTGACAGCTATTATGGCGCACCTTAGTGTTGATAAGGAACAATGCGCGGCGTTCGGCGACCATATGAACGACTATGAGATGCTTACGGTCAGCGGGCACCCGTACGTTACCGCAAACGCCTTTCCGCCGCTTAAAAAACTTATCGGCGAGGAAATACCCTCCAACGCCGACTTCGGCGTTATAACTAAAATTAAGGAGTTGATTTTATGAAACTGTTGATAGCTTCCGATATACACGGCTCGGCATACTGGTGCAGAAAAATGCTCGAAGCGTTTGAAAACGAGGGCGCGGACAAGCTCGTGCTTTTGGGCGATATCCTCTACCACGGACCACGCAACCCCCTGCCCGACGAATACGCGCCGAAAGACGTGTTCGAAATGCTCAACCCGCTTGCGGACAAAATCGTGGCGGTGCGCGGCAACTGCGATTCCGAGGTCGACCAAATGGTGCTCGATTTCAACGTTTCTTCCGACTACGCCGAACTATGGGACGGCGGCAAAAAGATTACCATATCGCACGGGCACAGGCTCGTGCCCCCTCTCGGGTGCGGCGACGTCTATATAACGGGGCACACGCACGTGCCTTTGAACGTCGTCGAAAAGGAGGGCTACCTGCACCTCAATCCCGGTTCGGTATCCCTGCCCAAGGAAAACTCCGCCCACGGTTACATACTGTACGACAACGGCGAGTTTATATTTAAAAGTTTGTAAAGCAAAAGCCCCGCGCATACAATGCGCGGGGCGTTCTTTCATTTAAGCTAATATTAAGTGTCCCTTTAAAATCAGGTAGATAAGGTCGATTACGCAAAGTATCCACGCCCAACCGATTACGAGGTACAGTATCAATACCACGATGCTTACTGCGTCCTTTTTAGTGAACGCCACGCTTGCGCGGACCAAAAGCTCCACTATCCAGCCCACGAAGGGAATGATGAGCAACAAAACCTTTATAAGCGTGCTCTGTTTATTAAACCACTGATCGAATTCCATTTTAAACTCCTTTTAATTTTGACCGTTAATATATCTATGACGGACAAGCCGAAACTATGCCGTAAAAAGTAAAATCGGCTCAGTTTTAAACCAAGCCGATCACTACTTTCTGGTTTATACTCGCACAGATTAAGCGAAGAACCACAGATCTTTCTTCGTAAGAACGCCGATAATATCGGTAATCCAGAAGAAGAGTGCTACGGGAGGAATGATAAGCTGCAGAATGCCTGCAATTATGTGTCCTCTCAAAATACGGGTGATACCACCAAGCAACCAGCTAGTAAAAGGTATGATAGCTAAGATAACGTTAAGTATCCAGTTATCAAGACCAAGATAGCCCTTTCCACTTTTCGCCATTTTTTTTCTCCTTTAAGTTATTCTGCATATATTATATCATACTTATATGTTTTGTCAATTAAATTTATGATTTTTAATTTGTGAAAAAACCTAAAAAAGGAGGTCCGCATAAGACCTCCTTTCTTATAATTCGATTATACAAGCTCTATAATTGCTTCTTCGGCGCCGTCGCCTCTGCGCTGACCGAGAAGGTAAATGCGGGTGTAACCGCCGCCCTGACCTAACTCTTCCTTGCGCTGAGCGTACTTGGGAGCAATTTCGTTGAACAGCTTCTCCATAAGGGGATGCTGAATGTCCTTGGTTCTCGCCTTGTACTCGCTCTTCTTCTCGTTGAAGCCTTTAATTTCCTGCAAGTCGCGAAGCTTTGCCATCAAAGCGCGGCGAACAGCAAGCTTTTTGGGGCTGTCCTGAATAACCTTGGTGGTTACTTCCTTGCCCTTGGCGTCCGTCTTTACAACCTGCTTTTCTTCGTTGAGGTCGTAAACGCTCATCGCCTTGGTGATAATCTTTTCAACGTAAGACTGCAAAGCCTTAGCCTTAGCCGCCGTCGTCTGAATTTTGCCGTACCATAAAAGCTCGGAAGCCTGGTTTCTTAATAATGCATTTCTCTGTTCTGATGTTCTTCCTAATTTTGCGGGCATCTTATTAGTCCTCCTTGTTAGCTAACGAAAGTCCGTAGGACTGTAATTTCAGAATTACTTCGTCCAGCGACTTTCTGCCAAGGTTGCGCACCTTGAGCATTTCGTCTTCCGTCTTCTTGGTCAAATCCTCAACCGTGTGGATATTAGCGCGCTTCAAGCAGTTGTAAGAGCGCACGGATAAATCCATATCCTCGATTGCCATTGCCAATATTTTCTGCTGACGGTCGTCCTCGTTTTTAACGAGTATGTCCATATCTTTGATAGTTTCCGACAGATTGACAAACAGTCCGATATGGTCCTGCATAATCTTTGCAGCCAGCGATACGATTTCCTTTGCGGAGAACGCGCCGTTCGTCCATACCTCTAAAACGAGTTTGTCGAAGTCGGTATTCTGACCGACTCTCGTGTTCTCCACGCTGTAATTAACCTTCTTTACGGGCGTGTAGATGGAGTCGATGGGAATATAGTCTATAAGTTCGGTCTTTGTGTGATCGGCACCCTTGTAGCCTCTGCCGCGGCCAATGGTGATTTCCATATCGATTTTGCCGCCCTCGTCAATCGTGCAGATGTGCTGGTCGCCGTTGATGATTTCGATCTCGGCGTCCTGCTCTATATCGCTCGCCTTGACTTCGCAGGGTCCTACCTTATAGAGATGAACTACTTTTATATAGTCCTTGTCGGTTATCTTTGTCTTGATTGCAAGAGTTTTTAAGTTTAAGATTATCTCGGTTACGTCCTCTTTAACGCCGGCTATGGGCGAAAATTCGTGCTTGACCGAGCCGTCTAAAAATCTTATGCCTTGAGCTGCGGCTCCGGGGAGCGCAGAGAGCAATATTCTTCTAAGGCAGTTGCCTATCGTAAGACCGAAACCCTTTTCAAGGGGTTCTACAACTACTTTTGCGTATGACTGATTCTCGCTTTCCACTACCTCAATCTTGGGTATATCTATCTCAATCATATACTACCTCCTTTTATTTTTTATTACTTGGAGTACAACTCGACAATCATATGCTCTGCAATCTGGCTGTCAATAT
>CAMWKX010000156.1 GCA_947174955.1 uncultured Clostridia bacterium
TCTACCTTCTTGACCGTCACGGTTTTTTTAACCGTTATAGTCTTTTTCGGCGCGGGCTTCTTTGCCGCTGGTTTCTTTTCGGTCAGACCCTCGGGCATTTTGGGCTGAGGCACGTGCGAGGTGTCGCTCTTTGCCGCCCTGTGCGCCTTGTCGACGCGCGACTTTTCCGCCTTCTCCTTTTCCTTCTCCTCTTCCGTGCTCTCGTGGAAGGGGATTTCCAGAATGATAGCTTCGTACGGCTTTAACGTAAAGCTGAGCTTGTAAGGTCTGCCGTTGCACAGCTCCTTCGTCGCCTTGACGCTCATATCCTCGCCGTCGTAGCAGGTCGAGAACACGCGCTTGTACTTGCCCGAAACGGGCGCGCCCACTCCGTAGTTTTCGTACGTCATAGGCGTCATATTGCAGACGAATATAAGTCCGTCGTTGTAGTTCCACGGGTTGCGGCGGATAAACGCGAATATCGAACGCTGTACGTCGCCGCTCTCGATCCACTCGAACGACTGCCAGTTGGTGTCGTTGTGCAGTACCTCTCTTTCCTTGTAAAGGTGCAGCAGCGCGCGGTAGCACTCCATAACGCTCTTGTGGGCGGGGTCGTCGCACAGGTGCCAATCCAAGCTGACTTTATAGTACCACTCGTTTATCTGCGCGAAGTCCTGACCCATAAACAGCAACTTTTTGCCGGGGTGTCCCATCATCATCGTATAGAAGCACTTCAAGCCGTTGAGCTTGTCCGAATGATATCCGGGCATCTTGGTGTACATACTGCCCTTGCCGTACACCACCTCGTCGTGCGAAAGCACAAGCTGATAATGTTCAAGGAAGATATACTCGAAGGTGTGCGTCATCAAGAAGTGGTGATATTTGCGGTATACGGGGTCCTTCTTTATGTACGACAGCGTGTCGTTCATCCAGCCCATATTCCACTTTAAGCCGAAGCCAAGTCCTCCGTCCTTTGCGGGCTTGGTAACGCCCTCCAAAATGGAGCTGTCCTCGGCGATTATGAACGCGTCGGTGCGCGCGCGGAGTACGCTGTTTAAGTGACGGAAGAACTCGAAGCTCTCCAAGTTCCAGTCGCCGCCGTCCTTGTTGGGGCGCCATTCCGTTCTGCCGAACGACGAGTAAAGCATAGCCGCAACCGCGTCGGCGCGGAGCGCGTCGATATGGTATTTATTGACCCAGAAGAACGCCGAGGCGATAAGGAAATTCGAAACCTCGGGTCTGCCTAAATCGAACGCCTTCGTGCCCCACTCGGGGTATTCGGCGCGCAGAGGGTCGGTGTACTCGTACAGCGGAGTGCCGTCGAAGTTGGCAAGCCCGAAATCGTCCTTGGGGAAATGCGCGGGCACCCAGTCTAAAATTACGCCGATACCGTGCTGATGCAGATAGTCGACGAAATACATAAAGTCGTGAGGCGAGCCGTAACGCGCCGTCGGGCAGAAATAACCCGTGACCTGATAGCCCCAGCTCGGGTCGAAGGGGTATTCGCATATACCCATAACTTCAACGTGCGTATATCCCATATACAGAACGTATTCGCAAAGCTCGTGAGCGAGGCGGCGGTAATCAAGGAACTGGTCCTCGTCCCACCACATTTCGGTGTTCTTCTTCCAGCTGCCCAGATGCACCTCGTACACAGCCATAGGCTTGGCGAGATAGTTTTCGCCCTTCTTGGCTTTCATATACTCGCCGTCGCCCCATTGATAGTCGTTGAGGTTTGTGACAATCGAGGCGTTTGCGGGGCGCTTTTCACTGCCGAACTCGTAGGGGTCGATTTTGTAGACCTCGCTGCCGTCGGCGCGCACGATTAAGTATTTGTACTTTACGCCCTCGCACATACCGGGAACGAAAAGCTCCCAGATGCTGTCGTCGACCTTTTCCATAATGTCGCGCCACGGGGTCCAGCCGTTGCCGTCGGAAACCACGCAAATGCCCTTTGCATTGGGCGCCCATACCACGAAGTGAGTGCCCCACACGCCGTCTATGCAGCGGATGTGCGCACCCATCTTTTCGTACAGCTCGTAGTGCGTGCCGTGGTGAAAAAGATACCTGTCCAGCTCACCGAAAAACCTGTTTTCCATTATATTACCCCCATAATATCACTTAAATAATAAATATATCACTCTTGTCAGAAGCAAGCAAGACAAGGCGCAGGAGCACCGACCGCAGGGAGTGTACAAAAGCGTACACGACCAAGGCGGCGCGGACTGCAACACAGTATTGCGCCGCTTATGGCAAGAGAAGTTTAATTAAATTTTTTCGTATATACGCAACCGCCCTTGGGTGGCAACGATATAAACATTCTGCCGAACTTGACTTCCGCATACTCGGGCATTTCGCCGTACGCGCAATTTACGGTATATTCCAGTTTCAGCTTGTCCGTGCGGCTGTCGGTAACCGTCCAGACGGGCACGGTCAGCGACACGTTTTTGTCGCTGCAATTTATAGCTATTACCGCGCAGTCCTCCTTGTCGAAGCGCGCGTAGACGATATAGCCGTTGCCTGCGTCAAGCCGCGTCAAGGACCCCATTTTAAGGCAGTGAATTTTTTTGCGGAGCGCAATCGCGCTTGCGTGCATATCGTACACTTCCCAGTCCTCTCTGCCCCAAGGGAAGGCGCGGCGACTGTCGGGATCCGTCCAACCCGTCAGACCTACCTCGTCGCCGTAATAGAGCGCGGGACTGCCCACCCAGGTCATCTGTATGAGCACGCCGAGGAAGAGCACGCGCTTGTCCACTCCTTCCGACGCGGCGTCGCCGCCCATCGATTTAAGCGTGCCCACCGTGCGGTTGGTGCGCGTTAAAAAGCGGGAATGGTCGTGATTGGAAAGCTGGTTAATCGCGCTGTCGAGAGCGGGGCGCGGGAAACGCGCGCTGTTTTTGAACATTGCGTCGAAGAACGCCTTGCCGTCGCAGAGCTTGTTGTAGTCGATTGACGCCGAGTGTTTTTCCATACCCGTCAGAAACCAGGTCACGGGCTCCATAAACGCGTCGTAGTTCATAACCGAGTCCCACTCG
>CAMWKX010000157.1 GCA_947174955.1 uncultured Clostridia bacterium
TTCCAGAGCCTATCAGGGCGTTAAGGTTATGGAAGACTTCTTTGCGGGCTTAGGCGGCAAAGCGGTTCAGGACAAAAAGCCTATGGCGGAGGGCAGAAATATAACAATGATGCTTTCGCCGGCAAAATCTTAAATAATCAAATCAGAAAAATTCATCGGAGGACAATAAAATGCCTAAACAGAAATCACATAGCGGCTCGAAAAAGCGTTTCTGGTTGACCGCAAGCGGTAAGGTTCAGAGACCTCACAGCGGTAAAAACCATAAAGCTGAAACCAAGAACAGAAAGAGAAAGAGAAACCTGCGTCAGAATACGCTCGTTTCCACTACACAGGAATCGACTGTTAAGTCAATGATTCCCTATAAGGCTTAACGGAGGGTTTAAATTATGCGTATTAAGAGATCGGTTAACGCTTTAAAGAAGCGCAGAAAGATTTTACGCCTTGCAAAAGGTTATTTCGGTAACAAGTCCAAAAACTACAGAATCGCTCGCGAAGCTGTAATGAAGTCTTTAAATTATGCCTACATCGGCAGAAGACTCAGAAAGCGCGATATGCGTTCGCTGTGGATTGCACGTATCAACGCTGCGGCAAGAATTAACGGACTTTCTTATTCCAAGTTTATGCACGGACTTAAAGTTGCGGGCATCAACCTCAACAGAAAGGTTCTTGCGGATCTTGCGGTAAACGACGCGGCGGCGTTCGCGGCTCTTGCGGCAAAGGCAAAGGCGGCAGTTTAATTATTCTGTTTTAATCGGGTAGCGAAATTTTTGCTACCCTAAAACTTTTTATAAGCTTATGATTATTTCGTCGAAAGCCAACCCGATAATAAAAAAAATTTCTTCGCTTACCGAAAAAAAGTACCGCAAACTGTATGGACTGTTTATCGTTGAAAGCGTCAAGGCGGTTGACGAGTGTCTTTCGTCGGGTATGCAGGTAGAGGATATCGTCTGCACGCAGAACTTATCCGATAAGTATTCGAATGCGATAATAGTCACGGACGAACTTTTCGAACGTATTTCAACCGAAAAATCGCCTCAGGGCGTGCTTGCGGTCGTAAAATTGCCGCAAAGAGAGCTGAAAGCTCCGCAAGGCAGTTGTCTGCTTTTGGACAGATTGCAGGACCCGGGAAATATCGGCACGATTATCCGCACGGCAAACGCCGCAGGCTACACCGATATTTACCTTGTGAACTGCGCGGACGCTTATTCACCCAAGGCGGTGCGCGCTAGTATGGGCGGCGTGTTTTACGTCAATCTGTACGAGGGGGCTTACGACGAAGTATTTGAAATGCTCGACGGTATGCCGCTCATTACGGCGGATATGGACGGCGAAGATATATTCGCTTTCAACGTGCCCGAAAAATTCTGTCTTTGCATAGGCAACGAGGGCGGCGGCGTAAGCGATACGGTGGTAAATAATTCGGCTTATAAAGTTAAAATACCAATGAGAGAAACTTGCGAAAGTCTGAATGCGGGCGTTTCCGCGGCTGTCGCAATGTACGTTTTAAAGAATAAGAATAAAGGAGTATAAATATGTCAGGACATTCGAAATGGCACAATATACAGGCTAAAAAGGGTAAGACGGACGCCGCGCGCGGTGCGATTTTTACTAAAATCGGCAGAGAGCTTGCGGTTGCGGCAAAGAGCAATCCCAACCCCGACACGAACAGCAAGCTTGCCGACGTTATCGCCAAGGCGAAAGCGGCAAATATGCCCAACGACAACATTAAGCGCTCGATTGCAAAGGCGGCGGGCGAGCTTAGCGGCAAGGACTACAAGGAGCTGACCTACGAAGGCTACGGCGTTTGCGGTTCGGCGGTTATCATTAAAACGCTTACCGACAACGTAAACAGAACGAGCGGCGATATAAGCTCGACTATGTCCAAGTGCGGCGGTCAGATGGGTAAGCCCGGCTGCGTAAGCTATCAGTTCGATAACAAGGGTTTAATCGTTATCGAAAAGACGGCAAAGCTTGACGAGGACACGATGATGGAGTATTGCCTCGAAGCCGAAGCCTAGGACTACTCGGTCGAGGATGACGTTTACGAGGTTTATACGACGCCCGAAAAGTTCTCGGACGTGCGCAAGTATTTCGAGGATAAGGGTGTAAGCTTCCTCGAAGCCGAAATCAAAATGATTCCGCAGAATTATATCACTCTTCCCGAGGACAAGGTTGCAACCTTCTTAAAGATGCTTGACAAGCTCGAAGAGCTTGACGACGTTCAGAACGTTTACCACAACGTAGAGCTTCCTGAAGAGGACGAAGATTAAATAATTTATCCGACCCGCCGAATTTTCGGCGGGTTATTTTTTTGCAAACTATTGAAATGCACGCCTTTTTGGTGTAATATCGTATTGGGAGGAATTTGAAATGAAAAAGCTTATTGCGGGAGCGGTAGCTATTTTAATGTGCACGGCGGCTTTTGCGGGCTGTGCGGACAAAGGCGAACCGCATACCGAACACGACTTTAAATACGAGTATATTGATGAAGGTACTCACAAAGTAACGTGCAGCGGCTGCAATTTTGAGGAAACGGTAGCGCACGATTTCAAGTACGAGAACGTTGACGAGAATACTCACAAAGTAACGTGCGGCGATTGTGACGGATTAGGCAAGACCGAATCGCACGATTTTGCTTATGAGTATAGTGATGAAGTCAACCATAAAAAATCGTGTACCATATGTGATAAAAGTGAGAACTTAGCGCACGATTATAAGTACGAGTTTATAGATAAAAGCACTCATAAAAGGTCCTGCGATATCTGTAATAAGGTTGAAACCGTAGCTCACGATTTCGAATACGAGCGCATTGACGATAACACGCACAAAACCACGTGTACTCATTGCAGCGAGCTAAACGAAACCGAGGCGCACGATTATACTTCGGAAACCGACCTGACTTGCGACCCTTGCGGAAATATGAGGGACTGGTATAAACTTGCAAC
>CAMWKX010000158.1 GCA_947174955.1 uncultured Clostridia bacterium
CTGTTTTTTATGTTTTTTTCTGCCCGTATTGTAATTATCGAGCGCCGCCGTCGCCCTTTTACGACGGATAAGTTCGCCGTCGATTTCGGCAATGCGGTTTAAAATTTCTTCTCTATTCATAGACCTTTTATGACAAAATTTCCGTTAATCTTCCAACCCCCGCAAGGTATAATTCATAAATATGAAACGCCTTACGGTTGCGATTATCTGTGTGATTTTAATAATGACCGCCACATCCTTTACGCCCGTTTTTGCCGCGTCTCCGACGTATGCCAGAGCGATTGACAAAGTGGCGTATCTTTACGAAGAAAAGAATGAAAATCCTCTGTTTGCAGTGCCCTATACTTACTATGTTCAAATCTTACGCGACGAAGGCGAATGGTATTTTGTCCGTTACGCCGACGACGCGGGCGTTTACCGGGCGGTTGACGGCTACTGCGAAAAAAAGCATTTTGAACTCGAATACGGCACTCCGGAAAATATCTATCTGAACAGACCCGTCACACTGAGCCTGCCCGCCGGCGAAACCCCTCCGTTCGTTCCAGCCGCAACGCAGCTTTCTCTTGATGCCGCATATTACGGAGCAGTAGACTGGGCAAACACACCTTACGCCTATGTGCTGTGCCACGGTTCCTTTTTCTACGTAAAGGACGAATTCGGCGAATACGCATATAATCCTCCCACCCACACACCCGACGATAACGGCGGCAACACGGAGAGCGGCGGCACGGGGCTGAACTTTGCCTCGATTGCGTTTATCGTCATAGCTTCACTGTCCGTAGTCGTAATACTTATCATCTACTTCACAACCAAAAAACCGCGCATTGACGGCTGATTTAAGCCGCTTCGTCAGTTCGGCGAAGGACTTATCAAACACCGATACGCACACAAAACCGAGTACAGCTCGCCGCCGCTTTTTAGCAGCCATTCCGCTCTGCGCGAAAACTTGACCGCCGCGCGGTGAATTTCCTTTTTCACCTCGCCCTTAACTCCGACCCGCGCCGCCGCGTACGTTTTTAACGCCGCCCTGTCCCTTTCGGTCATTTTGCCAAGCACCTCGTCCAGCCGCGCCCAAAGCTCCGACAGTTTGCGCTTGTCCTCCGACACCTTGCAGATTTTTTCGAAGTACTTCTCGCACCCTGAAAAAGCGTCCTGCCCCGAAGCCAGCGCAAGTCTTGTAATTATATTGTCGAGAGCCTTATCCAGACTGCCCGCCCAAAAGTAAAATGCCATTAACCTCTTTATTTTCACCGCACGCCCCTCTGCGTGTACCGCCCTGTTTTTAGTAAACAATTACGAACGTTTGTTCTTGTTTACGTTTTTATTATACACGGTAAATATGACAGAAAACGCATAATTAAAAAATTTTAGCTTGAAAATTAAAAATTTTGTAAATAAAAAATGTGAACAAGACGAGCAAAGCCGCGGCGAGATAGGCTGCAAATCCTTTACAAGCGAACAAGGAAGTGATATAATTTTTTATATGAAGGCAAACAAGGCAATTACAATTGCGCTTGCGGGGTTATTGACCGCCTGCGCCATACCGTTCGGCACGGTTTTCGCCGCCGCGGAAGACGAAGTTGACGTCTACCCGCAGGATTTCGACCGTACGCTGGAGATTGAAGCCCTCACCGATTACGCGGTCTACGGGGACAGTTTTGCCTATGCTACAAATTCGACGATAACAATTATTTCGCGCGACGAGAGCGGCGACAGAAAGCGCACCTCCTACACGCACGAATATCTTATAACCGCGCTTGACTACGACGAAAGCGGCAAGCTGTATTTTAAGACGTCGTCCGAAATTTCCTATCTGTACGGCTCGCCCGTAACCCAGAAGGACCACACTTTCCAAAGTCTTTCAAGCACAAAACTTGACATAAGCAGCGACGTTTTCTATACCCTGGAGCGCGAAGGCGGCAAGCTTGAATACTGGAACGAAGGCTCGCGTCAACCAGTCGACGAGAATTTTTCGCTGATAAAGAAATACGGCGATACGGTATACGCAATAAAAGACGGCACCGTGCCCTATACTATCGAGGGAAAGACGGCAACCGAGCTTGACCTTTCCTACACGGATTTTTCGGGGGCGGACAATATTGCGTGCGGCGAAACCGCCGAAAAGCTCAAAGCGGACGGCTATCAGGTCAAAACGGCTAACATAAAGAGCGGCTCGTACTACACGCAGGTTGACGCCGACGCTATCGGCAAAGAGCAGACGTTCACGCAGATACGCACGCAGAAAGCCGAGGGCGACAAGCCGTGCATAGTGCTCTGCACGACGGGAAACGCCTCGGTGGTTGCAACCAACGACGGTGTGTTTATTACGGCAACGGCAAACGTCAAGGACAGCGCGTACACGTCGCCCAAGAACGACTGGCCTTTAAATGCCGAGGGCACCAAGCGGCTGCAAGCTTACGCGCGAGAGGATACGGGCGTCTACGCCTCCCCCTATATGAGCAAGAGCACCAGAATAGCAACGCTCGAAAGCGGCGCGGAAAACCACGTGGAAGTTATCGAGAAGTTCGAGCTCGATTATATTAAGACTAAGTTTTATAAAGTAAGATACGAAACGACGGACAAAGAAACGGGCGAAACCAAGACGGTAAGCGGTTACGTTGCGGCGAACGTACTCACACAGTACGATTACAAAGCCGAGGATATGGAACAGCACCCCGCAGGCGATAATGATTTTAATTACGACACAAACGTCGTTTCGGTAGTTTTAACGATTGTCATAATTGCGCTTGTGATAATTGCCGTGATGTATATATCGCTTATAGGATCGAAAAAGAATAAAAACCATATCAAGAAGGAAAAGAAAGAAAAAATCAAGCGTGACCCCGAGCCCGTTGACGACGACGAGGAAGAATAAAATCAAATGCAAATTAAAAGCCGGCGGATAGAAAATCCGTCGGCCTTTTTTCAGT
>CAMWKX010000159.1 GCA_947174955.1 uncultured Clostridia bacterium
ACGCAACCGTTGAAACGGGCGCAACCGTTCAGGTGCCTATGTTCGTCGAAGAGGGCGAAATTATCCGTATCGATACCCGCACCGGCGATTATATGTCGAGAGTAGGCAAATAAGTTTTTACCTATGAAGGCGGTTGTACAACGCGTAAGGCAGACGTCGCTGTTCGTTGACGGTCAACTTATTTCGGCAATCAACGGCGGCTTGGTCGTGTTTTTGGGCGTAAAGCAAGGCGACAAAGAGGAGCAGGCTGAACGCATTGCGTACAAGGTTGCAAATCTTCGCATATTCGAGGACGGCGCAGGCAAAATGAATTTGTCGGTAAAAGACGTCGGCGGCGAAATTTTGCTTGTATCGCAGTTTACGCTTTACGGCGACTGTTCGCACGGCAACCGTCCGAGTTTTTCGAACGCCGAACAGCCCGAACGCGCGAAAGCGCTTTACGAATTGTGCGCCGACAAACTGCGCGGGCACGGCTTGACTGTAAAGCTCGGCGTATTCGGCGCGGATATGAAAATCGAACAGTACAACGATGGTCCTGTTTCGATAATTTTAGAAATTTAAACAAAGGCAGGGCGAGTTTATCGCCCTGTATCGCTTTTATGAAAATAACTTTTTTAGGCACAGGCGCGGCTGAGGGAGTTCCCGCAATGTTCTGCAACTGTGCTTTCTGCAAAAAAATCCGCTCGGCGGGTGCGGGGGAATTCCGTACGCGCTCGCAGGTTATAATAGACGACGAATTATCAATCGATTTTCCGCCTGAAGCGTACGCTCATTCTCTAAGCTTTGGAGTTGATTTGTCCGCGCTGAAATACGTGCTTGTAACGCATTCGCATATGGATCATTTTTACGCGCACGATTTCATTTTGCGCGGCTACAAGTATGCGACGCTTAATGCGGATAAACTTACGATAATGGGTAACGACGAGGTAAATAAGGTGTTTGCCGAGTGCACCCGTCGCGAAATGAAGCAAGAAGTTGCCGCAAATATCGAGGTTAAGAGTATCGGTGCGTTTCAGAGCTTTACAATCGGCGATTACCGCGTTCTGACGTTGCCCGCACAACACGGCACGGCGGAGGAGGCTCTTTTGTACTACGTTGAAAAGGACGGAAAGGCATATCTGCATTTGTGCGACACGGGCGCGCTGTCCGACAGTGCAATTGATTTTCTCGTGCAAAACGGTGCGCACACAAGTTTAATTACTTTCGACTGCACGTTTTTGGACGCGCAGCCGCGCGAGGGCACCCGACATATGTGCCTTGCCGATAATCTGTCTATAAAATCGCGACTCGACAAGGCGGGTGTTGCTAACGCAGACACAAAGTGTGTTATAACTCATTTCTCGCACAATGCTAAACCTTCCCGCGAAAAGCTTTCGGAAATAGAAAAACAGTACCCCGTTTTAGCCGCGTACGACGGACTTATTCTGGAAATTTAACTTATGCACTTTTTCAAACATTTACACACCGTGTGCAAACACCGACGGCAGGTGCGCAAGAATTGCTTTAAGGCGGGACTAATCTGGCAGGGCTTAACGCACGATTTATCCAAATTCTCGGCAAAAGAGTTCTGGCGGGGCGCAAAATACTATCAGGGCAACCGCAGTCCGCAGGCAAAAGAGCGCGAGCTTTTCGGCTATTCCTCGGCGTGGCTTCACCACAAGGGCAGAAACAAGCACCACTTCGAGTACTGGACGGACGTCGGTAAGGACGGATCGCCCGTCTGCGTGGAAATGCCCGCAAAGTACCTTGCCGAAATGATTTGTGACCGTATAGGCGCGAGTAAGGTGTATAAGGGGAAAGATTACACCGACAGTTGTCCGCTTGAATATTATTTGAGCCGCAAGGATAACGCGGTAATGCACCCCAAAACGAGCGAAAAATTAGAATACTTTTTAACTCTGCTAGCCGAAAAGGGCGAAAAGGAAATGTTTAAAGAGCTTAAAAAATATGTAAAAGAAAATAAAAGAGCTTCGAAGTGAAATTAACTTCGGAGCTCTTTTTAATTATTTAGTTCTTGCAATATCTACGTTGTCTTTCTTTCTGTCGCGCAAAGATTTTACGGGGTGCTCGCTGTCCTGATAGCGGTAATCCTTGCCCCATTTCTGAATTGCCTTTTCGATTACAAGGTGTGAGGGGTTTTTGTCGGGAGTGCCCATATACTTCTGATAATCAAAATACTGATGGTCGTCGGGCATTTTCTCAATGTCGCGGTAGTCGAGGTTGTCCGCGGTAAGCGTAACCGTACTGCCGAGCACGCGCCTTACGTAGTCCTTATTTTCGCCGTGCTTTAACAGCTTGGGAAACTCGCCGCTACCACAAACGCTCTCGAAAGTCTTGTTTTCGTACTTCTTTAAAAGCTTTACCGCGGCTTTAAGATGCGAAACCTCCATTTTGTAGTGTTCCGACCAAATCTTTTTTATGCTTTCGTCCGTTTCGTCCTGTATAGCCGAGTAGTACAGCCAACATTCGGTGTACTCGTGCATTACCCACTGTTCGAGCCAGCTCATATTGGGATCTTTAAGGCTCTCGTACTGCGTAACGTGCGCTTCCTCAATCATAGCGATCTCGGCGTAAAGCTTCCTGCCGAGGTCGTTTTTGTACCACTGCGCAATGTTCATATAGTAATTCATCGTCTGCTGTTCGGCGGCGGTGATGGTCGAAGCGACGAGCTTAGTGTACAGGTCGGCGTCTTTGGCAACCATATGCGGCTTCAAATCGTCGGAAGGATAGCGGTGCTCGGCGACGGTAGGGCGGCCTGGCATAATCTCGGTCTTTCTGCCGACAAGAACGTCAGCCTCGATGCCCTTATCCATTTTAAGAAGATTGGCGTAACGGTAGAGGTGGTCGAAGTCCTCCAAAAGCGCAAAGTTCAATGCCTTGATATTGTTTTCGTCCTTTTCGCTGCGGGCAAGAGTTGCGGTCAAATCGAT
>CAMWKX010000160.1 GCA_947174955.1 uncultured Clostridia bacterium
GTGAAACGGCGTTCCAGAGCCGCGTCCTTTTCGATATATTTTCTGTATTCGTCGAGCGTGGTCGCGCCGACAGTCTGCAACTCGCCACGCGCCAAAAGCGGCTTTAAAATATTCGCCGCGTCCATCTTGCCCTCTGCGGACGCGCCCGCTCCGACAAGCAGGTGAATTTCGTCGATAAACAAGATTACGTTGCCGTTGGTCTTTATGCTGTTGATTGCGTTTTTGAGGCGCTCTTCAAAGTCGCCGCGGTATTTTGCGCCCGCGACCAGACTTGAAAGGTCGAGCGAGAACACCGTCTTGCCCTTTAAAAGGTCGGGCACGTCGCCCGCGATAATCGCCTGCGCCAGGCCCTCGACGACCGCTGATTTACCTACGCCGGGCTCGCCAATCAAAACGGGGTTGTTCTTGGTGCGGCGGGATAAAACCTGAATAATTTTGTCAATCTCTTTCTTTCTTCCGATGACGGGGTCAATTTTACCCTCTTTCGCCTTGGCGGTTAAATCGGTGCCGTATTGCAGCACGCTCTCGTCGAGCGCGGCGCCGCCTTTGCGCTCCTCTTTAACCTGCTGACCGTGCGAGGAATACCTTTCGTAAGATGAAAAACCGTCGTCGTGACCGCCGCCGCTTTCACCCGTGATAGCCTCTTCGAGGCGGGAATTCAGCGCCTGCAGATTTACGCCGAGAGCGTTTAAGATGTACATTGCAAGGCAATCCTGCGACTGCGTGACGGCATACAGAAGATGCTCGGTACCCGCAAGCCCCTCGACGTTGTATGCAAGCGCGTAGTCCTTGGCGCGCTCCAGCATATTTTTCGTGCGCGGAGTAAAGCCGTTGATTTCTATACAGCGGTCGACGGCATTGACGAGAAAGCGGCGGTATACCGCTTCGGTCACGCCCAGAGATTTCAGAATTTTGCCGCCCGTGCACTCGGTTACGAGCATTGCGTAAACGATGTGCTCGCTGCCGATATAGGTTATTTCAAGCTGTGAACACACCTCGCGGGAAACGTTCAGAACCTTTTGCAGATTATGGGAATACCTCTTTATTTCCATTGGACTTATTTCTCCTTATTTGCACTGTAAAATGCGTTAGTCGGGACATATTGCCGCCCCAATCAGCTTTTTGTCACTAAATTTTTAATCTTTTGCGAAGCTTGTTGCGCGCGGTAAATATCTAATTCGCGTTCGTCTAAAACTCTGCCGACAAGCACGTTTATGTTCGACGGTTTCAACTTTAACGTAAGTGCGTCGACCGCTTCTATATCGTCGCATTTCAGATACCTGAGGCACACGCCCAGCTTTAAATCGGCGCACAGGTCGTCAAGCTCTTCGTGGGACAAAAGCGCACAGTTGGTTAAAATTCCGTAGGCGCGCATACACCTGTCCTTTACAACCACCGAAGCCTCGCCGCCCGCAAGCCGTCTGCGCTCCGCCGCCTCCATTTCCACAATCTTTCCCACAAGGCTTTCAACCTGCGAAAGAATTGTTTCTTCGGTTACGCCCAAAGTCACCTCGTTGCTTATCTGGTAGACGTACCCCTTCGCCCTCGTGCCCTCGCCGTACGCGCCGCGCACGGTAAGTCCCAGGCGCGTCACGCTCTTTATGACGTCGGGCATTATGCCGCCCAGTTCAAGCGCGGGCAGAAACATCATAACCGAAGCCCTCAGTCCCGTGCCGAGATTTGTAGGGCACGCCGTTAAATATCCGAGCTGTTCGTCGTAGGCAAACGGTATCGACCGCGCAATAAGACTGTCCTTTTCCGACATACGCTCGTACGCCGAACGGAGCGAAAGCCCGCCCGAAATACACTGCTCGCGGAGGTGATCCTCCTCGTTTATCATTATGGAAATATCGCCCTTTTCGTTAATGAGCGCCGCCGAACGCGAGGGCGCCCTTAAAAGCGCGGGGCTTATGAGTCTGTTTTCAACGAGATTTAATGCCTCGTCCTCGGAAATGCCGTCCATATAGAGAAGGCGGAATTCGTCCACCCTGTTGACAGCCGCCGACACGGAGCGGATTATTTCCTTTGCCTGTCTGTCGCTTTTTAATCTTGCGGGAAAGGGCAGACCGTTTAAGTTGCGGGCGAGTCGTATGCGGGACGAAACGACCGTGCCGAGCTTGTAATCTACCATCGCCGTCCTCCCGCGCCGCGCTTTTTGAGCGCGTTCATTTGCTCGTTTATTCTGCCCGCCTCGCGATAGTCGCCGCGGGAAAGCGCGCTCTCCATATCCCGTTGCAGAGAGGAAAGCCTTAAGTGCAAATCGTGTTCGGAGGTATTTACTCCGCCCTCCTTGCCTACGTGCACCGTCTTACCCTGTATGCGGGTTATGTAGGGTAAAAGCCGCTCGTTAAAGACGTCGTAGCAGCTCGGGCAGCCCAAAAGCCCCGTGCGCTCGTATTCCGAAAACGCAAGACCGCACGCGGGGCAAACGCTCTCGCCGTAGGTTTCCTCGCCGAACAGTCCCGAAAAGATTGCGTTCGCCACCTCGCTCTCGAAGCTTGAAAACATCTCGTTTGCGCACGCCGCGCAGAGATGAAAGGCACACGCCTGACCGTTTATTTTTTCGACGTGATTGACCGTCGCTTCTCTTTTTTTGCAGTTTTGGCAAATCATAATATCCTACATATCTATTATAATACAAAATGACCGCGTGTAAACAGTTTTATGAAAGTTGAAAAAATTTTTTTTGTGTTTTAGTCACGAAAAATATACTATATATTGTTGAAATATTAAAGCCGTTGTGTTATACTTATCGGGAAATCAATAAATTTTTGGAGGACACGTAATGCAATATTCAAAAGACGTTGAAAGTATGATTTGCGTTGCCAAGGGTGTTTCCGGAAGATTCGAACACGGACCCGCCCCCATTCCCGAAGAAGGACAGTGGATTCAGGCAAAGGAAATCAAGGACATTAA
>CAMWKX010000161.1 GCA_947174955.1 uncultured Clostridia bacterium
AGCTATCTTTCCGACGAGGGCAGAACCTACGACAATATTTTAAAGCGCGCCGAGGACAGCCGAATTGCAGCTCAGGAAGCCGAGGCTCGGGCAACCGCATTAGAGCGCGAATGGAACGAGAAGTGCGAGCAGGCGAAAAAGCTTGTCAATACTTTGGAAAACGAAAAGGCGCGGCTGGGCGCAAGCGCACGCGCGGAGAGCCGCCGCATTATCAACGAGCGCACCGCACGCGCGGAGGAGCTTTTAGACGAAATCGAGGGCATATTTAAAAAAGAAGAAATTTCGCAGTCCGACTTAATCAAGGCGCGCACGCTCAAAAACAAATTAAAAGACGAGGCGTATGACGGTGAAGAGCATATAACGGTCGACAACTATAAGCCCGCTACGGCGGATAATATAAAGGTCGGCGGCGAAGTGTTCGTGGAAAGTATGGGCAGCCGCGGCACTATTTTGTCGTTCAACACAGCAAAGGGCGAGGCGGAGGTCGCGTGCGGCAGCATAAAAATGCGCGTGAAAATTTCTTCGCTCAAAATAATTCCGCCCGCGCCGCCCCATACAAATAAAAGGCAAAAGCCGACCGAAAAGGTAAAGGTGGTAAAAAAATTCTCACCCTCTCAGCCGATGTTCGAAATAAACGTTATCGGCTTGACGGTCGACGAGGCGCTTATCGAGGTTGAAAATTTTATCGACAAGGCGCTCACGGACAATTTAGAGCAGGTAAAAATTATCCACGGCGTGGGCACGGGTAAGCTGAGAAACGCAATCTCGCAGTTCTTAAAAAAGCACCGCGCCGTAAAGGAATACCGCGCGGGTCATTACGGCGAAGGTGAAATAGGCGTAACCATAGTTACATTAGGTAAATAAGAATTATCCCGCCAAACCCCAAATAAAATATAATAGTATTTTTATTTAGGGGCAAACTATTGAAAAATAAAATCATTTCGGTTATAGTTAACGTTGTGTTGTGCGCCGTCATTGCGACGGTGTGCGCGGTGGGCTTTATCGGCGGCGACGCGGCGACTCAGGTCACGTCGAACGGCGAGAACCTCTATTACAAGTCGGAAAAAGCCAAGGGCGTGAGTATGATGTTCAACGTCTACCAGAACACCGACAACGTGTACGCGATTATGGACCTTTTGGACGCGGAGGGCGCAAAGGCGACCTTCTTTTTAGGCGGAAGCTGGGCGGACGACAATATCGACTGCGTGAGAGATATAGCTGCCCGCGGTCACGAGGTAGCCTCGCACGGGTATTTCCACAAGGACCACTCCAAAATGAATTACGAGCAGAACCTCGCCGAAATCCGCCCCTCGGTCAAACTATTAAACGCGATTTTAAACAGTGAAATTTCGCTGTTCGCACCGCCTTCGGGCGCTTTCAACGACAGCACGGTCACCGCGGCAACTTCGTTGAACTTGAAAACTATAATGTGGTCGCGCGATACGATAGACTGGCGGGACAAGGACGTTTCGCTTATATGCGAGCGCGCAACCAAAAATTTGCAGAGCGGCGAATTTATTTTAATGCACCCTATGGACGTAACGGTAAAGGCTTTACCGCAAATTTTAACTTACATAAGAGAAAACGGCTTGAACGCCGTTACCGTCTCTTATAATTTAGGAGAATAATGGTACACTACAAACAACTTGATAACGGCATCAGACTGATAGTAAAACAGATGAGCGGACTTATGTCCGTATCTATGGGCATAATCGTGGGCACGGGCGCGAGCGTGGAAAGCGATAGGGAAGACGGTATTTCGCACTTTATCGAACATATGATGTTCAAGGGCACGGGGAAGCGCACCGCATTCCAGATTTCGGACAATATGGACGCAATCGGCGCGCAGGTCAACGCGTTTACGAGCAAGGACATAACCTGCTATTACGCGAAGTCGACGTCCAATCACGCCGCGGAAGCGTTCGAAATTCTTTCCGATCTCTTTTTAAACAGCGTTTTCCCCGAGGACGAAATGAAGCGCGAAAAGGGAGTGGTCGTAGAGGAAATTTCAATGAACGAGGACACGCCCGACGATCTGTGCCTCGACCTACTTTCCAAAGCCTTTTTCGGCGAGGAGAACTACGGCAGAAACATTCTGGGCAGTAAAGAGAACGTAAAAGGTTTTTCGCGCGAGGATATCGCCGCCTATTTAAAGGCACGCTACACGACCGACAATATAGTAATATCTATGGCGGGCAATATCTCGGTAGAGCTTGCCGAAGAGCTCGTTAAAAAATATTTCGGCAACCTTCCCGCGACTAAAGCGGAAAAGCGCGTTTTAAACGTGTCGTTGCAGGGTAGAAATCTGTACAAGTCCAAGGATATTGAGCAGGTGCACGTTGCGATAGCGTACCCTTCTATGAAGAGGTACGAGCCTTTATGCGACGCAACGCAGATTATGAACGCGGTGCTCGGCGGCAGTATGTCGTCGAGGCTTTTCCAGACCGTGCGCGAAGAGCTGGGGCTTGCGTACACGGTCTATTCGTACGTTTCGCCGTACGAATTGAGCGGCGCGCTGACCGTCTACGCGGGTGTAAATGCGGAAAGCTTACCGCAGTCGGTCGAGGCTATCGAAAAGTGTATTGCCGAATTAAAGAAGAAAACGTTGACCGAAGAGGAGTTCAAGAGGGGCAAAGAACAGCTTTTATCCTCGCTCATTTACGCGCAGGAGAGCACCAGCTCGCAGATGCTTTTATACGGCAAGGAGCTGATATATTCTGGTAAGCTGTACGATTTCGAGGAGCGCGTAGGCAAGCTTAACGGCGTAAGCTTAAACGACGTTTACGAAGCTATCGAATACAATTTCGACGATAAATACCGCGCAACGGCTATCGTCGGCAAAGTAGAAAAACCTTTAAGATGAGCGAGCTTATAAAAGGCTTTCCGCCGTATTAC
>CAMWKX010000162.1 GCA_947174955.1 uncultured Clostridia bacterium
ATGGAAATCGCCTTGAAGCCGTCGCGGAACAGCTCTTCCACGCCGAATGCCTTGCCGATAGTTACGTTGAACTTAATCTTGATGCCCAGGCGCAGCATAAGCTTCTTGTATCTGTCCACGATAGACTTGGGCAGTCTGAATTCGGGTATGCCGAAGCGGAGAACGCCGCCTATGTCCGTCTTGCTCTCGAACACGGTCACGTCGTAGCCGAGCTGCGCCATCTTAATGGAAATGGTTATGCCCGCGGGACCCGAGCCGACGACCGCGACTTTAATGCCGTTGGGTTCGGCTTTGGTGAGTTCTAAGCTGTCGAGATATCTTTCGGAAATGAAATTTTCGATAGTCGAGATTTCGACGGGTTCGCCTTTAAGACCGCGCACGCAGTGACCCTGGCACTGGTTGCCGTGGTTGCACACGATGGAGCAGACCGCCGAGAGGGGGTTGTTGTCGAACAGCATTCTGCCCGCCTCGTCGATATCGCCCTTTAAAAAGGTCTGGATAAAATCGGGTATCGCCGTATTGATGGGACAACCCGTTCTGCAAAGCGGTTTTTTACAGTTTAAACATCTTTTAGCTTCCGCAATTACGTTATGAGCCATTTTTTACACCTCGTTTAAAGCAGCTTTAATCTTTTCTATCATTTCGGCGTATTCTTCGTCGGAAAGATAGGTCTTTTGCGGATTCATCGTAAAGGTGCCGCCCCACTCGTCGCCGCCCTTATACTTGGGGCAGAGGTGGACGTGCAGATGACAGCCCGTATCTCCGTACATACCGTAGTTTAATTTATCGGGTGCAAATACTTTATGTATTACCTTTGCCGCCCTGTTTACGTCGGCAAAGAACGCGTTGCGCTCCTCGTCGGATATGTTTACGATTTCGCTCACGTGGTCCTTGTACGCTACAATGCATCTGCCGCGCTTGGACTGCTCTTTAAATAATATAAGTTGCGAAACGTTTAAATCGCAGATTTTAATGCCGAATTTGGCGAGAGGTTCGCCGCCCACGCAGTATCCGCAATTACAGTCTTTCATAACTATTCCCCCATAAACAAATTATTTATCACCCTATATTGTATCACGGATAAATTCACTTTTCAATACCCCGCCGCCAAATTTTTTAAAAGCGTAATCAATTTGCTTTACATAGAAAAACGGCGTGATATAATAATAGTGTAATATAAATATTAAAACGTGATATAAATATTTAAAGAGGTACATTATGAAAAAGTTAAAAAAGGCATTAATATGTGCGGCGGCTTGCGTAACGGCTTGCTCGTTTACCGCTTTGACTGCTTGTACGGAAAACAAGCCGAATACCGGTCTTTCTTCCGACGTAACCGTTTCCCAGAAGCTTTCGGCTTCGGAGCTCGACGCTCAGATTTCGAGATTTAACAGTCAGTCGGCTTCGTCCTTCACCGTAAGCGGCGAAGTCAATTTGACCAGGATGGGCGAAGAAGCGGTTGATATCGCGTTTGCAACAATTTCCGCAAAGGCTAACCTTGAAGGCGGTAACGCCGATATCGCCCTTGCAATCAACAGCCTGTTCTTTGGCGACGAGGAAAGCCCGAATCACGATTTCGAATACACTCCTTCGACGCAGGCTGAAGGCGAAGCGGAAGCAGGCGGCGAAGAGGGCACAGGAGAAGGCACGGAAACCGGCACGGAAGAAGGCGGCGAAGAAGGCGGCGAGGTGGAAGCTCCCGAAATGATGGAAATGAGCGTGTTCATCCGCGACTGGGTAGCGTTCTATCCCAATACGGACGAAGCGGTCGACGGCGTCTTCAATTATAAAAGTCTTGCCGACTCTTTGAACGGTTCCGGTATGACAATCGACGAAGTCGTTTCCCAGCTTACGGGCGGATTCGTTCAGGACAACGCGACGCTTTTGAAGATTGCGAACACGACCGACAGTATAGTAGTGGACGAAGCGGAACACACCGTAACGTTCAATATCAATAAAATGGTATACGGTCTGTACGACTATATCAAGCAGATAGCAAACAACATTACCGAAACTACGACGGTCAGCGGACTTTTAAAGTGTAGCGCGGTCAAGTACTACCTTGAAACTTTCCTCGGCGATATGACGGGCGAGCAGCTGTTCGAAACCGTTATGGGTGTCATCGCAGGCGGCGGCACGGGCGGAGAAATCGGCGGAACAAACACTCCTTTCGCGGCGGATATTGCGGAGGAAAATCCTCTTGCGGCTATTATGCCTAACCAGGGCGAAAAAGCTTACGACTACATTATGCGTATGCTCGACTCGCAGGAGTTCGCAACTATTACGGGCGCGGAAACGCCTATCGGCGCAACCAAAATCGTCGAGATGATCGGCGAGGACGCGGCTCAGGCTCTGGATATTATCAAGGGCACGGTAGCTATGGTTGAGCAGACGAAGATGATTACCGAAACGTCTTTAACCATTCCCCAGATGCCGGGTATGGCTCCCGCGATGGCAGGCACTTCGATAAGCGATATGAAGCTCGTTTATACCTTCGACGAGCAGGACGTTTTGCAGTCGGTCGGGATTAACGGCAAGGTCGGTATGACGGTCGAGGGAACGGCGGCTGAAATGGAGGTTTCTCTCACGGTTGCGTTCGCTGCGGAAGCTATTACCGGGTTCGAGAATATCGGCAGCTACACCGTAAACGTTTACGACGAAACGGAAAGCACGATGATTGTCAAGACGGTCAACGAAATCTTAGGCAAAACAACTAAGCAATAATAAATAATCCATAGAGCGGCGCCCGCGCGAAAATCTTTTCGCGCGGGCGTTTCATATTATATAAAAAGCGAAAAAAACGTGAAAAAATATTGCAATTTATTTTCACATATGGTAAAATTTTGACAATGCGATGAAATTTCGCAAAATACGACAAGAGGGGTTAGGAC
>CAMWKX010000163.1 GCA_947174955.1 uncultured Clostridia bacterium
ACCGCAAGCTGCGCCGTCAAAACTACTTCCTCTTCCTCGATATCCAGCCCCACGCCGATTACCACGGAGGTCTTACGCAAATCCAGAAGTCCGAAGTCGTTAGTGAAAAAGAAGAATGCGAGCACCGCGAAAATAACGAGGTACAATAAACTCAGCGCTTTTTTGATATGCGGTTTTTTCATCGTGTTTTTCTCCTTAGCGCCCAGGCGAGTACGGGAATCAGATATGCGAACAGCACGGCGGGTATCCACAGCCAGTCGCCCGCGAGCTTCTGCAATATCGTATAGTTGTTATTTGCAAGAAAGGTCACGGTAATCAGCACGGCGTTTATGCATACCGAATAGAGTATGCGCCAGTTGCGGTTGAACGTCTTGCAAAGACAGTGCACGCTCATCTGAATATTGAGCACGGCGGCAAACAGCGCGACCATATCGAACGCGTAGACGAGGAACAAATCGATCCTTCCCACGAACCCGATTACGGGGAAGAACACCGAAATATTGCTTATGGCGAACGAGCGCGTGGGCGCAAGCGCGCCGTACAGTCCGTAGAACGCCGCCATTATCGCAATTACCACAACTCCCCCCGCCGCGTACGATATAGTCAGCTTTGCCGCGTCCCCTTTCTTATATTTATAGTGCCCCATAAACATTAAAAGGAACGCGCTCTCGGAAAAGCGGAAGAGCGTAGACACCGAGAAGCCCGCCACCTTCGTAAATGGCTGGGTCAATATCGGCAGAAGGTTGGTAAAGTCCGCCTCGCCCACCGACATTATGAGGAACGCACCGGCGCAGAGCACGAACACGGGCAGCATCAGATCGGCGCATCTGCCGACGTTGGTAAACGATTTTACGCCCGCGTACACCGCAAAGATGAAGAAGGGCAGAAAAACCGTCAGCGACGGCATCGTGTCGTAAAAGCTGTCGTGTACCAGAAGCTGCTGTTCGTTCATAGGCACGATTGCCGACACGAGGAAGTACAGCGCGAAAAATCCGAAAATTATTCTTGCCGTAATTTTGCCGAACGTGTTTTCCAGAAGTTCGAAAAAGCTTTTATCCGTACGCGAGCTTAAAAAAGACACCGACCAGATTATTAACGTCTGTAAAACAAGGTTAAACAGCGCGGTGAATACGAGCGCGTTGCCCACCGAGCTTGCCGCCGTAGTGGGAAAAAGCAACAGCTTCGACGCCGCATTGTACGCAATCAATATAAAGCAAATCTGCCTTACGGAAATTCTCTCTCTCATTTCTTGGTTTTCAACCTCACTCTGTTCTTGGTTTTAAACACCTTCGGTCGCTTTGCCAGCGCGTAGGCGTTGGACTTCAACAGCGAATCGCGCATATCCCTGCCGATAAGCGGCGCGTACGGAGCAAGCAGCGGCACGCCGTAGTCCTGCTCGGTGACGAGGTAGCATAAAAGGAAAGCTATTGCAAGTATCACGCCGTAAGTGCCAATCGAGCCTGCGATTATTAAAAACAGCAATCGGAGCGTCGTGGACGTTTCCACTAAGTCGGGCACGGTGTAAAGGCAGATTGCCGAAAACGCGATTATTATTACCGCGGGCGTTGAGATTATGCCAGCCTTTACCGCCGTGTCGCCCAAAACCAGCGCGCCCACGACCGACAGTGCAAGTCCCACGTACTTGGGCATTCGTATTGAAGCTTCGTTCAGAACCTCTAATACAAATAGCGTTAAAAATATTTCTACGCTTGGAGATAACGGTATGCCCGCAACCGAGCTGGCTATTTTGAACAGTAACTGCGCGGGTATCAGCTGTATTTTAAAGAGTTGCGCGCACACGTACAGCGCGGGAAGCAATATACCGATAAGCACCGCCGCAAGGCGCAGAATACGCAGGATTGTCGAGCGGTAGCTTACGGCGTAGTAGTCCTCCGCCGTCTGGAAGTCTTCGACGAGCATATACGGCACGGTGAGCGCAATGGGCGAGCCGTCGGCAATTATGCCCACTCTGCCCTCGCACATCTTCGCGCAGAAGATGTCCGGCTTTTCGCACGTTGCGTTCCGCTTGAAAAGAGAGTGCGGTCTTTCCGAAACGAACGCGGCGACGTACGACGAATCGGGAATAATATCGATTTCGTTTGCGTTAATCTGTTTTTCGATTTTTTCGGGCAGTCCCTCGGGGCACACCCCTTCGATATAGCAGATGGCAACCGCCGTCTGGCTCTGCTTGCCCGCCGTCAGCGTTTTGATTTTCAGCTTGTCGCTCTTCACGCGCTTTCTTACCAAACCGAGGTTGACCTTGATATCCTCGGTGAACCCCTCGCGAGGGCCTTTAACGGTCACCTGCGTGGGCGGCTCGGCGACGGCGCGTCCCGGGGGCGCTTTTACGCCGATTACGAAAAAGTCCTTTTCGCCGTCCGTGTACAAAACCGCGTTGCCGTCGGAAATCTGTTTTACGGCGTCCTTCAAATCCTTGCCGTCCTTGACGTCGGGCGAAGCTAAAAGCTTTTTAACTCCGTCCGCCGTTATATCGCTTGCCGCGTGGTGCAACGGCTTTATGACAAGCTCGCCTATCTGATTTTTGTCGACGATACCGTCGGCGTAAATTACGGCAAATTTCTTGCCCGCCGCGCTCTCGAACTCGAAAACGAGAATGTCCTCGGACGGCAGAATTTTCTTTACCGCTCCTATCCTTTGTTTTACCGAATAATTCATATGCAAATATTTTAGGTAATTTTTTTATAAAAATACTTGACACGGCATACTATGTAATGTATAGTATTAGACGAAGCGAGGTATTAAGCGTGGACGCACAGATAAAAAAAGGCGTACTCGACGC
>CAMWKX010000164.1 GCA_947174955.1 uncultured Clostridia bacterium
GCGTAACCGAAGGTCACCCCGACAAACTGTGCGACGCAATTTCCGACGCGTGCGTGGACGCTATTTTGGCGCAGGACCCGCTCGCCCGCTGCGCCGTAGAGTGCTGCGCGGCTTACGACGGGCTCTTAATTATGGGCGAAGTGACCTCTTCCGCAACCGCCGACTACGAGAAAATCGCGCGCGAAACAATTAAAAAGATAGGCTATACGTTCGGCTCGTTTGCCTGCGACAAGGTTAAAATTACCGTTGCCGTGCACGGTCAGAGCCCCGACATTGCGCAAGGCGTGGACAGTTCGCTGGAAAAAAGGAGCGGCGAAAGCGACGCCGCGGACGAGCTGGGCGCAGGCGACCAGGGTATGATGTTCGGGTATGCGTGCAGTGAAACCGAGGAGCTTATGCCCCTGCCCTTGACGCTTTCCCACAAGCTTGCCGCAAGGCTGACCGAGGCGAGAAAGAGCGGGCTTTTGCCCTACCTCCGCCCCGACGGCAAGACGCAGGTTACAGTCGAGTACGACGGCGATACCCCCAAACGCGTCGACGCGGTAGTCGTTTCCACACAGCACGACGAGAGCGTTTCGCAGGAAGTTTTACGCGCAGATATAATCGAAAAAGTCATTAAATATATCATTCCGTCAAACCTTTTGGACGGCGATACCCGCATATACGTCAACCCTACGGGCAGGTTTTTAATCGGCGGACCCGAGGGCGACAGCGGACTTACGGGCAGAAAGATAATAGTCGATACGTACGGCGGTGCGTGCGCGCACGGCGGCGGAGCGTTTTCTGGCAAGGACCCCACCAAGGTCGACCGCTCGGCGGCGTATATGTCAAGGTATATCTGCAAAAACGCGGTTGCCGCTGGGCTGTGCGAGAAGATAGAATTGCAGGTTGCGTACGCAATCGGCGTATCACGCCCCGTATCCGTTTTCGTAAACACCTTCGGCACGGGCGTTCTTCCCGACGGCGCGATTGCCGATATCATCGTAAAGGAATTCGATATGCGCCCCTATGCGATTATAAAAACTCTTAAACTCCGTCAGCCCATCTATTCGCAGACGGCTGCTTACGGGCACTTCGGTAAAGCGCAGCTTCCCTGGGAGCAGTGCGACAGGGTCGAAGCGTTGAGAAAATACTTAAAATAAAAAAACGCCCCGCGGCGGTAAGCCGCGGGGCTTTCTTTATTTCAGCATCTCTTTAAACTGTTCTTCGTCTATAATTTTAATTCCAAGTTTTTGCGCCTTGGCAAGCTTTGAACCCGCCGCCTCGCCCGCAATGACCAGCGTGGTTTTCGAGGTCACCGAGCTTTGGCAAACGCCGCCGTTTTCCTCTATGATTTTCTGCGCCTCGCTGCGGGTAAATGAGGCGAGCGAACCTGTCAAAACCACCGATTGCCCCCCGAATATGCCCGAACTATCGCCCTTTTTCTTAAATTCCACCTCAATCTGCGAGGTGAGCGCTTCAAGTTCTTTTATATTGTAGTCGTCGGCAAACCATCCCACGATAGTGCGCGCAGTTATCTCGCCGATATCGTCGAGAGCAACCAGTTCTTCCTCGGTTGCGCGGCTCAAATTTTCAACGCTTTCAAAGTGCTCGGCAAGCGCCTTCGAGGCGACTTTACCAACTCCGTCCACACCCAGCGCGAATATAAATCTGTCAAGCGAAACCGTTCTGCTCTTGTCTATCGCCGCAAGCAGGTTGGAAATTTTCTTGTCCTTGAAACCGTCAAGCTTTGCCAAATCGTCGGCTGTCAGCGAATAAATGTGTGAGGGGCGCGTAACGCCGAGCGTATCGTGCATAAGTGTTGCCGTTGCCTCGGAAAATCCCTCGATATCCATTGCGCCCTTGCTTGCAAAGTGCGCAAGCGTTGCAACGATGCGCGGTTTGCACTCGCGGTTGACGCAGAAAAGGTTTGCGCCCACCTCCGAAATGTCGCCGCCGCAGAAGGGGCATTTGGTAGGTTTTTCAACTTCCACGCTCTCCTCGGTGTGCTCAATGCAACCCAAAATTTCGGGGATGACCTCGTTCGAGCGGCGGATTAGCACGCGGCTGTTTATCTTGACGTTTTTGCGCGCAATGTCGCCGAGATTATTCAGCGTTGCCTTGCGCACGGTTACGCCGCCCAGATCGACGGGTTCTACCTCGGCAAGCGGGGTGAGCTTTCCCGTTCTGCCCACCTGCCAGCGCACGTCTTTTACTACCGTTTCAGCCTCTTCCGCCTCAAACTTGTACGCCATCGCCCAGCGGGGGAATTTGTCGGTATAGCCCAATTCTTCGCGCATAGACGCGTCGTTGAGCTTGATAACCGCGCCGTCGGTCAAGACGTCGAGGGTTTTTCTCGCCACCTCTATTTCGTCGATAGCGGCGGTCACCTCTTCCTCGCTTTGGCACACGCGCAGGAAAGGGAACACCTTAAAGCCGTTTTCCTTTAAAAATTCGAAGTGCGCGGTCTGCGTAGGCAACCCGCCCTCGCTCATATAGTTAACGTTATAAAATAAAATTTCGGGCTTGCGCTCCGCCGTCACCTTGGGGTCGAGGTTGCGTATCGCGCCAGCCGCAGCGTTGCGCGCGTTTTTGAGCTGTTCCTTCGCAGTTTTATTGTACTCTTCCAAAACCGAAAGGCGGATAACCGCCTCGCCCTGCACTTCCAACAGCCCCTTGTACCCGATAGATAATGGGAAGCTCTGAATGGTAAGACACTGCGCGGTGACGTCCTCGCCCTCCACGCCGTTGCCGCGCGTGGTCGCCCGCAC
>CAMWKX010000165.1 GCA_947174955.1 uncultured Clostridia bacterium
GCATAACCACCGAAGCCTTTTCGTCCTCTATGCCCTCGCCGTCGATAAGGCGCGAGCCCGACGGCACGTCGTTGAGCCTTTTGATATATTTGCTCGTCACTTCAAGGCAGTTGCCTATGTCGGCAAGGAAGATATTGCGCTCGTTCATACCCAGGCTCTGCGCAAGCTGCGAGTGCTTCTTTAAATGACGGTACTCGCCGTGCACGGGCACGAAAAATTTGGGCTTTAACAGCGTGTGCATAATCTTGTGCTCTTCCTGGCACGCGTGCCCCGACACGTGAATTTTTTCCAAACTTTCGTAAACGACGTCCGCACCGAGGTGATACAGCTTGTTTATAACGCCGTATATGCCCCTCTCGTTGCCGGGAATGGGCGACGCGGAAATGATAATCGTGTCGTTTTCACCGACGGTTATGAGCGGATTTTCGCCGTTGGACATTCTCGTCAATGCGCTCATAGGCTCGCCCTGACTGCCCGTGCAGACGATAACAAGCTCGTCGTCGCGCAGATTTTTGGTCTTGGTTATATCGAGGATAGCTCCCTCCGCAACCGACATTTCGCCTATCTTTTCCGCCGCCTCGACGACGTTTAACATACTCCTGCCGTTCAGCGCCACCTTGCGCCTGTACTTTACCGCCAAGTCGATAATCTGTTGCAGCCTGTGCACGTTGGATGCGAACGTGGCAATTATTATGCGGCGCGTCCTGTTCTCTTCGAACAGCCTGTCCAGCGTTTCGGCTACTACCGCTTCACTCATAGTAAAGCCGGGGCGCTCGATATTCGTGCTCTCGCCCATATACAAAAGCACACCCTTACTTCCGATATCCGCGATAGATTTTAAATCAATCGTCTCGCCCGCAACGGGGGTTAAGTCGATTTTGAAGTCGCCGCTATGGAAGATTACGCCCTGCGGAGTGTGTATGCACAGTGCAACCGCGCCCGCAATCGAGTGGTTTACGTTGACGAACTCAACCTTGAAACAGCCCGCCTGATAGCTGTCGTGAGGGGCTATAACCCGCTCTTTTACGTTGTTCAAACGGTGCTCGCGCAGTTTGTTGTCAACCAACGCAAGCGTTAGCTTGGTACCCACGACGGGCACGTCGACTTCCTTTAAAAGGTAGGGCACGCCGCCTATGTGGTCCTCGTGACCGTGCGTTAAAAAGAGGGCGCGAAGCTTCTTTTTATTCTCTATAAGATAAGTAATATCGGGCGCAACGAGGTCTATGCCCGGAGTTTCCTCGGTGGGGAAGATTATGCCAGCGTCGATAATTATAATATCGTCGCCGCACTCCAAAGCCGTCATATTCTTGCCGATTTCGCCTACGCCGCCCAAAAATATTATTTTGACCGCGTTCTTAGGCGGTTTCTTGCCCTGCTTCTTATCCCTTTTTTCGGGTTGCTGAGGACGGGCTTCCTTTACCGCCTTTTTATTTATTTTGTTATCGTTGTTCCGCCGCCGCTTGAACTTTTCCTGCGGGGCGGACTTCTTTTCCTTTTCCATTAAATTATCCTTATATAAATCAAACAAAAGAGGGTCGTTAAACCAACCCCCTTTTTTATCTTTTGTATGGCGTATCGCCGTTTAAATTTTTATTATTTGTTTACGTCCTTAACCAAGCCGTCTTCGATAAGCTCTTCGATGGTCTCGTAAGGATACATTGCCGCGTAATCACGCTCTGCGATATTGTGCTTTTCGCCGTTGCGCTTTGCAAGCATTTCGTCGATAAGTCTTATCGCCTTCTTAACGCCGCGGGGACTCTTGATTTTAACCATCATAGGCGTGCCGCGCATCGACTTGTTGTCGGACACGTCGGAGTGATGGTAAACGCTCGTCTCGTAATCGTTGGGGTCGAGGTTAAGATACAGGCAAAGCGTCTTGCCGCGGATTTTGAATCTTGCGATAGTTTCTCTGCCCTTGTTGAAACGCTCGGCGCCCCAGGCAACGTTCGAGTTGACCTTCTTGTAAGAAAGCAACGCCGTCTTGACCTGTCCGTAATAGTTCTTCTGGTCGTCCGTGCCCTGAATAATTCTCGCTATGAACGAACGGTTGTACTTCATCATATTGGCGAAGTCTACGCCGCCGTCCATACCGTCGGGCATAACCTCGTCTTCCGAAAGGTTTTCGTCGATATCCTCTACGATTTCCTCTATGACTTCGTCCGCCGCCTCTTCTTCGACAACCTCTTCAACGGGTTCTTCCGCAGCGGGCTCTTCTTCAACGAGCAAATCGCTTACCGTAACGAGCTCTTCCTCGGGCTGAGCCTCCTCGACGACCTCGGTCGTAGCCGTTTCAACGGTGTTCGCCGCAACTACGATACCCGACGTAAGCATACGCTTGATCTCTTCGATATCCTCGTCAATCTTGTCGAAGCGCTTGCCGTACTCTTCTTTGATGCCTTCAATCTCATCGGAAAGCTTCGCGTGGCGCTCGTCCTCGTCCTTGGCAATTTCGCCGGAAACGCTGTCGCTTATGCGCGCAAGTCCGTCGTCGTCGATGACGATTTCGTAATCGGTATTTTCCTGATTTTCAACCAGCCTTTCGGTAACCTTGTCGGCAATGCCGTCGCCGTCGATTACGGGCGTCGAAGGCAGCGCGGGAATGATGCCCGCTATAACCTTGTCGGCAATATCGGAGCTGTCAACCTCGGGCATATAGTTGGAAAGAACTGCCGCCGCCTTTTCGGCAAGCACGTCCTCGTTGATGTCGGCATTGACGGAAAGCTTGTCCGAAAG
>CAMWKX010000166.1 GCA_947174955.1 uncultured Clostridia bacterium
CCTTTCGGAGAGCGACCAGCTTTTAAGCTGGTACACTTTAATCGCCATAATTTTAGTGTGCTTAGGCATTTTTATCATCAATAAATTCGGCGAACGGCGCAAAATTCACAAATAAATTTTTCAAAACGCCCCGTTTTTCATTGTCAAACGGCGTTCGGCTGTGTTATAATCTTTCGGTAAATAAGTTTATCTGAGGTCTTTACAATGTTAAATTTGTTAGCGGCAACGTTCGGCACGGCGGAATATACCGCGTACGTAGTGCTCAGGACAATCGCAATAGTTGCTATGTTCCTTGCGGCGCTTGTGGCAATAGTTTTGGTTCTTCTGCAAGAGAGTAATTCGGAAGGCATTCAGGGCATCACCGGTTCCAGCGAAACCTTCTTCGGCAAAAACAAAGGCAAGTCGATTGAAAGCAAGCTGAAAAAATGGAGCTGGATTTGCCTCGGCGTGCTTGCGGTGCTTGCAATCGTATTCTACATCGTTGTAATTGCTCTCGGTTGATTATTGTTCAATTAAAGTTTACTGCGGCGGAACTCTTTTAAGAGATTTCCGCCCTTTTATTTTTACGTATGGCATATTACAGAAAAAAACCCCAAAAAAGCGGCGCGCACCGCACCGCCCATAAAAAATCAGAAGAGTTCCTCGCTAAGGTCAAAGCCAATCCGCAGGGCTACGCTTTCTTGATACCCGACGGAAAAGCCGAGCGCGAGAACGACTTTTTCGTGCCTAAAAAGCACCTGAACGACGCGCTTGACGGCGACACTGTCATCGCCGTGCCCGTGCGCGGCACCAAGGACGAGGCGCGCATAATCAAAATCGTGGAGCGCGGCAAAGCGCGGGTTATCGGCGTGTTTCAGTCGGACAGGCGCGCAGGCTTCGTTATCCCCGACGACCGCGCCTTTTTGAGCGACGTTTATATCCCCCTCTCCCTTTGCGGCGAGGCTAAGGACGGCGACAAGGTGGTTGCCGAAATCACCTCCTACCCCAAGGGCAAAGCGGTGGGCGGCAAGATTGTGGAAGTGCTCGGCACGGACGGCGACTTCTTCGTCGAGGAAGAGGCGATTTTGCGCACTTACGGCTACGCAGCCGACTTCCCCTACTACGTTGAGGAAACAGCGCAAAAGGTTGCCGCCGAGCGCGTGGAGCTTGCGAACAGGCGCGATTTGCGCGACCTTTTAACAATAACCATTGACGGCGTTGACACGCGCGATATCGACGATGCCGTATCGCTTGAAATTGTCGACGGCAACTACCGCCTGGGCGTTCACATTGCGGACGTCAGCCACTACGTCAAGATTAACGGTTGTATCGACAAGGAAGCGTACAGCCGCGGCACGAGCGTGTACTTCCCCGACCGCGTTATACCTATGCTGCCCAAAGCCCTTTCCAACGGCGCGTGCAGCTTGAACGAGGGCGAGGACAGATACGCGATGAGCTGCTTTATGGTCTTTAATAAAAAGGGCAACCGCCTCTCTTTCGAGCTGTGCGAGAGCGTTATCCGAAGCGATAAACGAATGACCTACGACGAGGTTACCTCTATCCTCGACGGCGACGGCAAATGTCCCGAAATCGCGCCTATGCTTAAAGATATGGCGGAGCTTTGTCTTATCCTCGAAAACAAGCGCAAAGAGGCGGGCGAAGTGTCTTTGGACGTCAAAGAAGCGCATATATACCTCAACGAACGGGGTGCGATAGTCATTCCCGACTACGAACGCGCCCTCTCACACCGCATAATCGAGCAGTTTATGGTGAGCGCGAACGAGTGCGTTGCCGAGTTCGCCGAAAGGCGCAAGGCTCCCTTTTTATACCGTATTCACGAACAGCCCGCGCCCGAAAAAGCCAGCCTATTGTACGGCTTTCTTCGCGACTTAGGGATAAACGCCAAGGGCGACGTCGAGGACGCGCGCCCCGTAGATTATCAGCGCATTTTATCGGAGGTCGAGGACAAGCCGTTCGCTTCGGTCGTCAATAAAGTAATGCTGCGCTCTATGCAAAAGGCGCGCTATTCCGAGGAAAACAAGGGGCATTTCGGACTGGCGAGCGAATGCTACTGCCACTTCACCTCGCCCATCCGCCGCTACCCCGACCTGTTCGTTCACCGTGTTTTGAAGTGCCTTCTGCACGGCGAGGACGGAGTTGCCAAGTCGAAGTTTGCGCCCATTGCGAGGACGTCGGCAATCGATACGAGCGAGCGCGAAAGGCAGGCGGAAACCGCCGAGCGTGACGTGGACGACCTGTATAAGGTTGCGTATATGCAGGAGCGATTGGGCGAGGAATACGACGCGGTCATATCCGGCGTAATCGAGAGCGGCATTTTCGCCGAGCTTGCAAACACTGTCGAGGGCTTTATCCGCTTCGAGCTTCTTCCCGCCGACCGCTACGAGTTTTACGCCGAAAAGTTTTTACTCAAAGGCAAAAGCCACTCCTTTCGCATAGGCGACAAGGTGCGCGTTAAAGTTGTCGGGTGTGATTTGGGGTCGAGAAGAGTTCAATTTACTTTGACAAATTTGTAATGAGGTATATAATATAGATATGCGTCAGATTGCTTACAACAAGTCCGCATCGTTCGAGTACTTTATCGAACAGAAATACGAGGCGGGAATAGTTTTGGAGGGTGCGGAAGTCAAGTCCTTGCGGGCGGGCAACTGCAACTTAAAAGACAGCTTCTGCTTTATCCGCGACGGCGAAGTCACGCTTAAAAATATGCAC
>CAMWKX010000167.1 GCA_947174955.1 uncultured Clostridia bacterium
TTTTCTTGTTTCTGCCGAGCGTCAGCGGCACGAGCGTCACGCGCTTATACAGGTTGCAGATAACCACGCCGTACTCGCCCTCGCGGTTTTGCTGAACGAGCGCGCTCAACACTTCGAGCTTTATTCCGTCCTGCAAAAAGGCGTCTAAAAGTATGTCGCGCACGGTGTCTTCGAGCCCGCCCTTGACAGCGCTCATCGCGCCCAAAAGCTTTAATTCATAAGATGAATTACTGTCGCCCTCGTCGAAGCACCAGTGAATTGCGCCGCCGACGTCCGTTTCCTCACACAACCTTCCCGCTTCCGCGTCAGAAAGGCGGTTGAATGCGGATAAAAAGCTAATATTAGCCTCGCACTCGGCTTTGGGAAGGCGGTAAAAATATTCGAGAGTACGGCGGTTTTCCGCGGGCTTTTTGCTCTCCGCAAGCACCTCGTAGTGCCAGTAGTCCGCCGTGACCGCGTTGGGATAAATGGTTAAAAGCGTATCGAAAATTTCGAGGCTCTTTTCCGCTCTGCCCGAATTGTACGCCGAAACCGCCTTGAAAAACAGAAGCGAACAGTCGTATATAAAGCGCTCGTCAAGGCGGCAGAATATGGAATACGCCTCCTCGTGCAGACCGTTTTCACAGCACACCGTAGCGATTTTATACAGTTCCTCGCCGTCGGCGGGGTCGATTTTTAAAAGTCTTAACGCAAGCTCGCGCGCCTCTTCCGTCTTGTGCTGCTGGCTCTTGACCGCAGCCAAAGTAGTCAGCGCCTGAATATTTTCCGGCTCACGCCGCAATATGGCAAGGCACTCCTCTTCCGCCTGCTCGTTTCTGTCGATTATGACGTTGCACATTGCAATGTAGTTGCGTGCGGCAACGTACTTTTCGCTCTGTTCGTCGACCTTGGAAAACTCGGCAACCGCACTTTCGAAATCGTTGCCGCGCATAAATTCCACGCCCTTTTCAAGCTCCGTCGAGTAGTCGACAAGGCGGGGCGGATAGGCAAAACGAAGGGGCGACTTTTCCGTCTTTAAAAACGCCTCTATTATTTCCTGACGGTTTTCGGGAGATAAGCTCGCGTCCGTCTCGATTAACAGCTTGTTGTAGTAAAAGGCGGCAAAGCTGTCCAGCCCCATATTCATAAAGCTGACGGCTATGCCCTCGTAAGCTTCGGCAAAGTCGGCGGTATCGCCCGCGTAATCGATGTATTTGAACCAGCCGTTGACGCACTTTTCATACAGTCCCATATCGTCAAAGGCTTCGGCGTACAGCATAAACGAGTCCTCGTCGTTGCCGTTGAGGACTGCGTTTTTGTTAAGCATTTTCAGCGCCGCTATATAGTCGTGATCCATCACGCAGTCTGTCGCAATGGATAAAAGCCTGTCGGCGCTCAAATCTATTCTGTGCGTCTTGCTCATTTACCTTAAAATATTTCCTCTATACGCGCTTTACCGTATATGTAATCCTTATTGCAATAGTGACAGTGCACCTTCACTTCACCCAGCTCGTCGCAGATTTTCAGGAGCTCGGTTTTGCCCACCGAAGCAAGCACGCCGCGGATTTTTTCCTCCGAACAGTTGCACTTGTACTGCGGGAACATTTGCGTGACTTCCCCGCTTATCAGCGTGTGGAAATAGTCGGCGAGAATTTTACTGACGTCCGTAAAGCCCTCCGCATCCTTAAACTCTTCGAAAGCCGCGCCCGCCTGCTCGATTGCACTGTCGGAAGCGTCGGGCAGAAGCTGAATTACCACGCCCCCGAAATACTTGCAACTTCCGTCTTCGCCGAAGTCGCACTTCAACGCAACGGCGGTAGGTATCTGCTCGCTCTGCTGAAAGTATAGTTCCAAAATATCCGAAACGTCGTCCGCCTCTATTTCGCAGGTGCCTACGAAGGGTTGTGAATAGCCGTCCTCTCTGACAACGGTGAGCGTGCCTCCGACGAGCGTAGTTCCGCAGCTGCCGTCGGCATATCCGCGCACGTTTAACGCGCTGTCCGCCGAAACGGACACCGCGCCGTCGCCGTCCTTTGCCTTGACGGTCAGGGAAATACAGCCCCCGTCAATCTTTAAACCCGCGGCGAGATACGCTCCGCAGGTCAGAAGTCCGCCTAAAATTTCCGCCGCCTTTTTCGTCGGCTTATGAATTCTTACCGCCTCGTTTACGAGCGCGGTCGTGTCGATTAAGCTCAGCGAAACCTGACCCTCGCAAATAAGCGTTCTTAAAATCTTATCCATACTTTACCTCTTGAACGCGGCAAACTGTATGCGCTCGGTCTTGTCGCCGCCGAGATGCCCCTCGCATTCCACGCGGGCAAAACCCGCTTCCTTTAAGGCGCAAATTATTTCCTCTTCGGTGTGCGCGTACTGAATATGCGTTTCTTCATACCGCGAATACAGTCCGTTTTCGCCGCGCATAAAGATGGTTAAATCCATCTGCACGCCGTCCTCCGTCTGCTTGTTGAACCAAAGATAAGAAATATCTTCCCCGTCCTCACCGAACAGGTTTTCGCCCAGAATTTTCCTTATTTTGTACTCGCTGGAAATATCGAAAAAGAACGCGCCGTTTACGTTCGTTGCGGCATATATGCGGGTAAACGCACTTTTAAGCTTGTTTTTCGGCACGTAATTGATACAGTCGTTTACCGCAGTGCAAAAATCGACTTTTCCGCACACTTTCAGTTTGGTTATATCGCCGA
>CAMWKX010000168.1 GCA_947174955.1 uncultured Clostridia bacterium
CGTCGTGCACGTTGTCCTTGAAAATGTTGTAGTGCAGCATTGCCGTCTGGCGCAGGACCACCCATTTTTTAACGTTCGATTGCAGTACTGCGTACTCGCCGAGGATTTTGGTTGCGCTGTATAATTCGAAGGGACCGGATACGAGCGGCTCGCCTACTCTGCCGTACTTGTGCTCGCCGCAGCGGTTGCCGTAGACTGCGACGGAGGATATGTGTACGAGCGCGGGCTGGTTTTTCTCTACGCTCTCGATTGCGGCAAGCAGAGCCTTTACGCCCGTAACGTTGCAGGCGATTGCGGCTTTGGGGTTACTGTCCGACTTGGGCGGAATGACCGCGCATACGTTGAACACGATATCGCAGTCCTTTATAAGTTCGCGGCAGGCTTTTTCGTCCTCGATGCCGCCGTAAACGACTTCGATTTTATGAGTGATTGCCTCGTTGTGTTTCAATATGTTTTTGGCTTTCTTCTTGCTGCGGCAGAGAATTTTAATCTTGTCCGCGGCGGCGGGGGACATATTGAGCTGCCATAAAAAGTAGCTGCCCATATTGCCCGTAGTGCCGGTTATTGCAATAGTCATTTTATATTCTCCTTTTGTATGAGCGGGCAATTACGAAATTGCCGACCTCAACAATTATAACACGGTTTGTCATATAAATCAATTATAATGTATGACGATTTTTATGCGGTATATGCAATAAGTTGACATATGCGAAACGTTGATATAGACTGTCTTTAAAGGGGGGTGACAATGGAAAAGGTTACTCGGCCGGATATCGACGGCGCGGAAGTCAAAGCCAAGGGGTATAGGTTTGAATTTCTGACGGCGCTGTGCTATCTCGGATTGTTTTTCTCTGCGCTGATATTCGGTATTATCTATCAGGAGCGGGCGCACGTTTCGTCGCGGGGTTTTCTCATTGCGGGGATTGCGTGCGGAATAGCGGCGGTGTTTTTTATTGCGCTTCTAATCTGGGATAAAAGTGTCGAGAGAGCTATCTGTAAAAGAGATTGCGTTCTTTTGTATAAAGACGGTATGACGGTGTACGTAACCAAGCCGAAAGCGGAAAAGGGGTATATATTCTTTAAGTACGACGAGTTGGAGGACTACGGGTTTATACATATTACGCACGGGAGCGGAAGCGGGGAAGGCCGCCCGATTTTTACAAGCAAGCGTCAGTCGGCAGGTACGTATCTTTTTTGTAACCTGCTTAATTACGGATATATGCGCATTACCGACAAGGACGGCGGATATTATAACGTACCCGTCGGCGATATCGAAACGGTGCGGAACTATTTAAAAGAGCACACCACGATAAACGAATTTATTTACCAGCGTATTGCGGGTATCCACCTTTAAATAAATATAAAGCCCCGCGGCGGTTTCGCCGCGGGGCTTTTTTTAAATTTAATATTTACGCTGCCCGAAGATTGCCGTGCCTAAGCGTATCATATTACTGCCGCAGTCTATGCACAGCTTATAATCGCCGCTCATACCCATTGAAAGGTACTCGATATCGTTATCGCACGCTTTGAGTTCGTCGAACTTTGCCCGCATAAGCTTTGCAAGTCTTTCAAGCTCGGCGCAGTCGTCAGTGTCGGGAAGCATTGCCATAAGCCCCTTGACTTTAAGCGCGGGCATATCTTTAATTTTAGCGTAAGCCTCGTTCGCTTCGGACAAATCGAAACCCGATTTGCTTTCCTCGTTGCCAATGTTAATCTGAATTAAAACGTTTGAAACAACGCCGGCTTTCTCGCCACGTTTGCTTAGCTCGTTTGCCAGATCGTAGCGGTCGAGCGAGTGGTAAAGGTCGACTTTTCCTATTAAATACTTGACCTTGTTGGTCTGCAAGTGCCCTATAAAGTGGCGTACGGGGTTGCCTTCAATAAGGTCGTATTTTTCCTTGAATTCCTGCACGTGATTGTCGCCTATATCGCGTAGACCCCCGCATATGGCGCGGTTAATGGCCTCTGGCGACTGTAATTTGACCGCTCCCACAAGCGTAACCTTCTCGCCGAAAGGGTTGGTTTGCGGCAGACTGGCTAAAAGATTTTTAACGTTTTCTTCAATCATATGCGCTCTGCAATAAGGTCGCTCATTTTGCTTCCCGCAACCTTGGTTTTCCCCTCTTCCATAATGTCGGCGGTGCGGTAATCATCGTCGAGTACGCTCTGTACGGCGCTCTCGATAGCCTTGTATTCGTCGGTTAAACCGAAGCTGTCGCGCAGCATCATAGCCGCCGCCAAAATCGTGGCTATGGGGTTTGCAATGTCCTTGCCCGCAATGTCGGGCGCGGAGCCGTGTATGGGCTCGTAAAGCCCGCGCGTGCTGTCACCGAGCGAGGAGGAGGCAAGCATACCGATAGAGCCCGTAACCTGCGCCGCCTCGTCGGAGAGTATGTCGCCGAAAATGTTGGAGGTGACAACCACGTCGAACTGAGCGGGATTTTTGACAATCTGCATAGCCGTGTTGTCGACAAGCATATCCTCAACCGTAATATCGGGGTAATGCTTTTCCGCATACGCGTGCACCGTTCTGCGCCAAAGCCTGCTGCTTTCCAGAACGTTCGCCTTGTCGACGGAGATAATCTTTTTACTGCGCTTTTGAGCAAGCTCGCACGCAATACGCGCAATGCGCTCGATTTCCGCAACCGAATATTTCTCGGTATCCCAGGCGTATTC
>CAMWKX010000169.1 GCA_947174955.1 uncultured Clostridia bacterium
GCGGAAATACTGCGGCGTACAATGGCGGCGGTGTGTTTGTCGAAGGCGGAACGTTCAAGATGTCGGGAGGCGCGATAAGCGATAACACGGCAGCAAGCCGCGGCGGCGTGTTAGTAGATGACGGATACGACGGAAATGCGGTAGTAGACGGCAGATTAGAAGTATCGGGTACTCCGGTTATAATAGGAAATAGAGTAAGCGGTAACAACAATAACGCTCGTTATTTAAGCTCAAAAATTATTGTTACGGGCGAGCTTACAGATGGCGCGAAAATCGGCGTTAACAATATCGGTGAGGTAGCCACGGGCTTTACGCAAGGCGGCAATCCGTCGGACTACTTTATTCCCGACGACCCCGCAAACGATTGCGTTTACGCTTCGAGCGGAACGGTAAATATCGGCACGCACGCCTGGAACGACGGCGAAGTTACTACACAGCCGACCTGCACGGGCGAGGGCGAAAAAACCTTTACCTGTACAAACTGCAACACAACCAAAACCGAGCCCGTTGACGCACTCGGGCACACGCTTACGCACCACGAGGCAAAACCCGCAACCGAGGAAGAGGACGGCAATACGGAGTACTGGTCGTGCGACGACTGCGAAAATTATTTCTCGGACGAGAACGGCGAAAGAGTAATCGAGGATAAAACGACCGTAATTTTAATTAAACTTACGCCCGCCCCCGCACAGCCTAAGGCGGGTCTCCCCTGGTGGGCTTGGCTACTTATAGTGCTTGCCGTTTTAGCGGTTGTCGGAGTAGCGCTCGGCGTATGGCTGTACAAAAAAAATAAAGAAGAATAAAATTAAACGAGCCACCGCTTTTTGCGGTGGCTCACTGTTTTCAGGCTTTCTTATCTAAGTCCTTATTTTCCAAAGAAATAATGTCGTATTTAATCTTGGGGTTGGAGAGTAAGAGGGCGGTAACAAATTCTTCGTACCAGTCCTGCTTCACGACTATTACCATAAATTCGCCGCTTGTAAATGTAACGGTCAGCTTGTTTGTCTTTCTGTCGAGGGTGATAATTTCAATCTTTTCGACGTCGTACTTACTGACGATAAACCCGAACCGCGTCTTGAAAACTTTGCCGTCGATAACGTACGCCGAGCGCACCAGAATGCTTAAAAGCAGAGCGAACAGCACGACGGTTACGAAGAACATCAGAACGTATTGCATAATGGGGTACACGGGGTCGGCGGCGTGCTTAACGCCGTTTGACAAGCAGTAGTAAAGGTTAACGCCGAACCCGACTACGCACAGTATCAGACCCACGATCATCAGCGCCTTTAAAAGCCGCGTAAATTTGTATTTAAAAATTTTCATAGTCTGATTATATCCCAATTTTCAAATTATTGCAATTAAAGGTTGATAAAATTTACGTTTTATTGTAGAATAAAAGAACTCACTTACGGAGGTTATATATGGTTAAGCTTATAAAGGGCGGCGTTTACTATATGAACGGAGCGCTCGTCCGCGAAAATTATGCGTTTATGGTCGAGGCGAAAAAGCAGGAGGCAATTAAAGGCACGCTTGCGTATTCTATACTTTCCGCGCACAACAAGGGCGGCGAAGAAAACCTTAAAATCAAATTCGACGCGCTCGCTTCTCACGATATAACCTACGTGGGTATAATTCAGACGGCAAAGGCTTCGGGACTGAAAGAATTCCCCGTGCCCTATACGCTGACCAACTGCCACAATTCGCTGTGCGCGGTAGGCGGCACAATCAACGAGGACGACCACCTTTTCGGTTACTCCGCGGCTAAAAAGTACGGCGGCAACTACGTACCGCCCCATATCGCGGTTATTCACCAGTATATGCGCGAGTGCGAGGCGGCTTGCGGCAAAATGATTCTGGGCTCGGACAGTCACACCCGCTACGGCGCGTTCGGCACTATGGCGGTGGGCGAGGGCGGACCCGAGCTTGTAAAACAGCTCCTTGGACAGACCTACGACGTAAAGCGCCCCGAGGTTATCGCCGTGTACTTAAAGGGTAAGCCCAAAAAGGGCGTGGGACCTCACGACGTGGCAATCGCGCTTGTAGGCGCAACCTTCAAAAAGGGCTTTGTCAAGAATAAGATTTTGGAGTTCATCGGTCCCGGAATAAAGAACCTTTCGATGGACTTCCGCAGCGGCATCGACGTTATGACCACCGAAACCACCTGCCTTTCGAGCATCTGGGAAACGGACGAAACCACGCGCGAATTTTTCAAGGCGCACGGAAGGGAAGGCGACTTTAAGGAGCTTCACCCCACCGACCCTGCGTACTACGACGGCGCGGTGGTAATCGATTTGTCGCGCGTCGAGCCTATGATAGCTCTGCCTTTCCACCCGTCCAACGCGTACACGATCCGCGAGGTTATCGACAACGCGCAGGATATTATGGCAGAAGTCGAAAAGGCGGGCAACAAGTTGAAGGGCGATAAAGGCAAGCCCTATCATTTACTGAACAGAATTAAGGACGGCAAAATTTACGTCAGTCAGGGCGTAATCGCGGGTTGCGCGGGCGGCAGTTACGAAAATATAGCCGAGGCGGCGGAAATCCTGCGCGGCAAGAACTGCGGCAACGGCGAGTTTATGCTCAACGTCTATCCCCAGTCCCAGCCCGTCTATAAATGTCTTACCGACAACGGCTACGCGTCGGCTTTGATGGGCGCGGGCGCAATCGTAAAGACG
>CAMWKX010000170.1 GCA_947174955.1 uncultured Clostridia bacterium
CTGCCCTCTGCAAGCCGAGTGGTCGGGCGCGCTCATTGCGGCGCTCACTTCGTTTATGCAGGAGAGCGGGTATAAAGGTTACGACGAGAGCACGCGTACGGGGGATATCCGTCATCTTGTCGCGCGCGAGGTGGACGGCAAATTTATAATAACCGTGGTTGTGACTTCTAAAATCGACGTAAGCGGGTTTGCGGAAAAGCTGGAAAAGGATTTTAAAAATTTCACGCTCTGGCTGAACGTGAACAGGTCGACCGGCAACGTGGTTTTCGGCGTTGAGTGGCACATATGCCGCGGCGAAGGCTATTTTTCGGGCGTAGACTGCGGAATTAAGTTCAAGGCGGGCGCTCAGACCTTTTTGCAGGTCAACGACGGAGTGCGCAAAAAGCTGTACGGCGAAGTGGTTGCGGCGGCGGGAGATGCGAACGCGGTTGCAATCGATTTGTATTCGGGCGGCGGTATGCTGACGGCAATGCTTGCCAATGCGTGCGCCGCGGCGTACGGCATAGAAATCGTGCCCGAGGCGGTTGCGTGCGCGGACGAGCTTAAAAAGCTGAATGGGTTAGACGAGAAGATGTTCAACCTGTGCGGCGCGGTCGAGGAGAGAATAGACGAGGTGCTGTCAAGGACGGCAGGGTATAAGCGGACGATAGTGTGCGACCCGCCGAGAAAGGGAATGGAGCGTTCGGTCGTGCGCGCGGTTTTAAAAAGCGGCGCGGACAGAGTCGTGCTCGTGTCGTGCAATCCCGCAACGCTTGCGCGCGATCTGGGGCTTTTGTGCGGCAGTTTAACCGAAGTGGACGGACAGCTTGTCAAAAATCCCGCGTACGTACCCGAAGGACTTAAAGGGCATTACGGTATCGAAAGAATAGTGCCTTTCGATATGTTTCCGCAGACCAAGCACGTAGAAACTTTGGTTGTTCTTAGCAGAAAGGGGGTAACGGAGTGAAAAAATTTTCAATCGCAATTTTTGGCTTAATATTAAGTATTTGCATTGCGTGTCTGTTGTCGGCTTGTAAAACCGACGGCGGTAACGGCGAAACGGATAAAGCATACGAAACGGGCGCTGTTTTTCAGGTTCGGGAACTTGGCTATACTCCGGGTGAAAAACTCTCGTTTTCCGATAAAACCACGCTGAAATCTTATATCGCCGACAATTTTTCCGACGACTGTTATTACTGCGTTTTCGAAGACGGCGAAAGCTATGAAATATTCGATAATACGGGCGCTCAGTCGTCGGTGTATTTATGCAATGTAGATTTGTATATCGGCAGCGAAGAATGGCTGATAGTTTACGACGTTTCTTACAACGCGCATACGCAGCAATACGTTTTGGAAGCGGGAACGCTTTTTACGACTAACGTTCAATCGTCAATCGAGCGGAAGCTGGGCGCAAATAAAAACTACGTTTTAAAAGCTAATATCATTCCCGAAAATGCAAATCTGGAATTGAACAAGTCCGTTCGGAAAACCGTAAAAGCAGACGAAACCGAGTATTTCAAACTGACGACCGCGGCGAGCGCTCCCTTAAATTTAACCGTGAGCGCAAGCGACGATTTCGAGGCTAGACTGTACCTTGACGGCAAGGAAAACATCGTAGGCGGATTATTAAGCGGTAAACAGGTAAAAGCCTCGTATTATATCTGGGCAGACAGGGAATATTATCTTGCCGTGTATAATTGCGGCGCAGACGACGTAGAGGTTGAAATACAATTAAAACCCGCCGAAGCTTTGGAATTGGGTAATGAAAAGGAATGTCGGATAGACGATAAGGAATACTTTACGTTCGTTCCGCAGATTTCTTCCGAGGTCATTTTCGGAACGGAAAGCCAGGGAGTTTACAAGGTTGAGCTTTACGATGAAAATAACAGCTTGATAGCACAAACTCAGGATGAGGATAGTTTTTCCCATTTCGTAGAGAGAGGGAAAAAGTATATCGTGCTGGTGACAAATTACTCGAATACGGATTCTCAGGTTAAAATTTTTACGCGACTTAATCCAGTCGCTTTAAAGTTCGGCAGTCAGGAAATGTATCAGATAGCAGAGGAAGCCTGTTATCGCTTTACGCCGGGAATTACGGCGGAGTATACTGTCAGTCTGACGGAAAACGAGTTTGCGGTATACGGTTCCGATTGGCAACGCGTAGAGGCGGCAAACGGCAGATTTGCGCTCTCGGCGGATAGCGAATATTACGTTTTAATAACGGGGTCGGTTAATCAATTCACGGTTGCAATAGATTTATGCTGCACAACGGATACGGAGGACGTTATCCCCGAAGAGGGCGAAGTCATAGTTAAATTCGTGCCGTCCGCAACTGCAAAATATGTGATTGACGGCGCGGAAAGCGCAACGTGGTACGACGAATATTTTAACAGTAACGGAGCGTTTTTGACCAAGGGCAGAACGTACTACGTGAAAATACAAGGCAATGCGGGCGACGGGTATTCGATAAATTTGGTGAAAGAGTATACGAAAATTTCGCTTGACAATCTTGTAAACCTTTTCGAAGGCGCTTACAAGTTTACGACGGAGAGTGCGGGCGACTATAAGATAAACTTTTATAGCGGTCATAACACCGTCGATTTTACCCTTTATAACTCCGACGGGGTAAAAATCAAGGAGTAC
>CAMWKX010000171.1 GCA_947174955.1 uncultured Clostridia bacterium
GCACGTAGCCGAAGGCGCAGATTTTTGCCGCCGTCTTGTACACGCTTGCGCACTCGATATCGAAAAACAGTAAATTCATATTTCTTTATAAAAGGCGCAACCGTTTTAAGTTGCGCCTTTACGCTTTTTATTTCTTTTTAGGGTAAATATATTCTTTGCCGCCCATATACTTGCGGAGAACTTCGGGAATAAACACGCTGCCGTCAGCCTGCAAATGGTTTTCAAGGAAGGCAATCAGCATTCTCGGGGGCGCAACTACCGTGTTGTTCAGGGTATGCGCAAACGCGTTTCTGCCCGTTTCTTTATCCTTATATCTTATGCCGAGTCTTCTCGCCTGTGCGTCGGTGAGGTTGGAACAGCTGCCCACCTCGAAATACTTTTTCTGGCGGGGACTCCACGCCTCGATATCCAGGCTCTTGTATTTAAGATCCGCCAGATCGCCCGAACAGCACACGAGAGTGCGCACGGGAATCTGCATAGACACGAACAGTTCAACGGTGTACGACCACAGTTTTTCGTACCAGTAATCGCTGTCCTTGGGCTCGCAGATAACTACCATTTCCTGCTTTTCGAACTGGTGTATGCGGTAAATACCCCTTTCCTCTATGCCGTGCGCGCCCTTTTCCTTTCTGAAACAGGGCGAATACGACGTCAATGTCAGGGGCAGTTTGCTACCGTCGGTTACGGTGTTCATAAATCTGCCTATCATCGAATGCTCGGACGTACCGATAAGGTACAGATCTTCGCCCTCGATTTTGTACATCATACCTTCCATCTCTTCGAAGCTCATAACGCCCGAAACGACGTCGCTTCTTATCATAAAGGGCGGTATGCAGTAGGTGAAGCCCTTATCGATCATAAAGTCGCGGGCGTAGGTTAAAACCGCGGAATGAAGGCGCGCTATATCGCCCGTAAGATAGTAAAAGCCGTTGCCGGATGTGCGGCGGGCGCTGTCAAGGTCTATACCGTCCAGACTTTCCAGAATGTCGAGATGATAGGGAACCTCGAAAGGCTTTTCCTTTGCTTCCAAATAGGTATTCCACTGGACGTTGCAGCTGTCGTCTTTGCCGATGGGTACGTCGTCGGCTATTATGTTGGGGATAGCCATCATATCCTTTTTGAGCTGTTCCTCAACCGCCGTGCACTCTACTTCGATTGCGGCTACGGCGTCGTTGTTTTCCTTGGAAAGCTGCTTGATTTTTTCAGCCTCTTCCTTTTTGCCTTCGCGCATAAGTCCGCCTATCTGCTTGGCGTATTCGTTGCGCTTAGCCCTTCTCTCGTCGCCCTCGCGCTGCAGTGCGCGCTTCTTCTCGTCGAGCGATAAAATTTCGTCGACAAGCGGCAATTTTGCGTCCTGGAATTTCTTTTTTATGTTCTCTCTTACGAGGTCGGGATTGTTCCTTATGAGATTGATGTCAATCATAATTTGACCTGCTCCGTACTATAATTGTTAATTATGGAAATATTATACGGCAAAAAAACGGCAAAAGCAATTAAATTAAGCTTTATTCTATTGAAAAATAGCGTATGATATGATATAATTAGTTGGTAGAAATATTTTTATCACCGCGTACAAGCGGCTTAAAGGAAAATATGAGCAAGATTATTTATAGAGGTAAAAAAACCGGGACAAAACAGCCCGACGACGGCAGCGAGGCCGTAACCGCCGACGAGGCGGTTGCCGCAGTCCCCGAAGTCGCGGAAGAGCCTTCCGCCCCTCCCGCAGAGGAAGTTGCCGCAACGCCCGCCACCAAAGAAAAGACGGCGCCCGCAACCAAGGCGACTAAAATCAGGACCGTAAAGGCTAAGAGCGAGCCGAAACAGGAAGAGCCCGCCAAGCCCGTACGCAAGACAACCGCGCGCACAAAAACTTCAAAGCCCGCCGACGAAAAAGCCGACGATGACGCGGTTGACGAAACCGAAGTTCCCGAGACGGAGAGCGAGGCTCCCGCCACCGCCGAAGTCGCTGAAGACGAAATCGCCGCCTCCGCCGTTATTGCTGACGACGACGCGGAAATTGCGGATAGCGACGCGGATGACGAGACGGAAAGTAAACCCGAGGAAACCTTCGACAAGGCGAAGATAATCAAGTACTTCAAGCGCCACCCCAAGCTGACGATTAACACCAAGGTGGAAAGATTTACGCCCGATCTCAACGAGGGTCTTTCCCCCGAGCAGGTTGAAACGCGCTTTAAACAGTACCTATTCAACGATACCAACAAGAAGTACTCGAAGTCGTACGCGAGCATATTTATCGGAAATATCTGCACGTTCTTCAACCTTTTGTGCCTTATCGCCTTCATAGCGCTGCTGCTTGCGGGCGTGGTCGGCATTACCAACTATCTCGTAATCGTCATTACCGCCGCAAACATAGGCATAGGTATTTTCCAGGAAATCCGCTCCAAGCTCGCCATAGATAAGCTTGCCATTATGGCGTCATCGCTAACCAAGGTGCTGCGCGACGGCGAAGTAATCGAAATTCCCACGAGCGAAGTCGTGCTCGACGACATAATCATTACGGCGCTCGGCACTCAGGTTCCTGCCGACTGTATTCTTGCGGACGGTAGCCTGGAAGTAAACGAGAG
>CAMWKX010000172.1 GCA_947174955.1 uncultured Clostridia bacterium
CAAATGCCCGCGCCGCTTTCGTTTTACAATTTATAGGGAGTAACCTGATATACGTAGTAATTCAACCAGTTAATATAGAATAGGTTAGAGGTGGACGACCAGTTCATTTTGACCTTGGTCATTTCCTTGTCTGCAAAGTAATTTTCGGGCGGCTTTATGGGCAAGCCCTTCGCCTTGTCGCGCTCGTACTCGCGCTTTAATGTGTCGCGGTCGTACTCCATATGCCCGGTTACGAACACCTGACGGTTGTCGGTGCTCTTTATAATGCTCGCGCCCGCCTTCTTGGAATAGGCTAAAATTTTAAGCCCCTTTACGTTCTTGATATCGTCCGCGTAGATTACGGTGTGGCGGGAGTGCGGCATATGGAATTCGTCCGAAATGCCGCGCATAAGCGGTTCCACTTCGCCGTCGTTTACGCGCTGGTGCGCGAATATGCCGAAGCATTTGGCTTTCAGCGGGTGCTTTTTTATGCCGTAAAAATAGTGCAGAGCCGCCTGCGCGCCCCAGCAAATGAACAGCGTGCAGGTAACGTTGGTCTTGGTCCAGTCGAGTATTTCTTTCAGCTCTTCCCAGTAGGCAACGTCCTCAAATTCAAGGTTTTCCACAGGCGCGCCCGTGATAATCATACCGTCGAACTTGCGGCTCTTTATCTCCTCGAAATTCTTGTAAAATCGCGAAAGATACTTCGCCTCCACGTGGGTGGGGTTGTAGGTTTCCGTGCGCACGAGCGTCACGTTGACCTGCAACGGCGAGTTGGAAAGTAGCCGCATAAACTGCGTTTCCGTAGTTTCCTTCGTGGGCATTAAATTGAGTATGGCAATCTCGATGGGGCGGATGTCCTGAACGCCCGCTCTGTCGGTGTCCATAACGAATATCTTTTCGCCCGTCAAAATCTTGTATGCGGGTATGTCTTTATCGATAACTATCGGCATAATTTTCCTCGTTAGTTAAGGCATATGTGCGAGGCAACGCCCCATTTTATTAGTTTTTAAACCTTTTCGAGCGCCTGCGCGACGTCGGCTATGATGTCGTCGGGGTTCTCGATACCCACCGAAAGACGGATAAGGTTTTCGGGTACGCCCGCCTTTTCCAGCTCCTCTTTGGAAAGCTGTCTGTGAGTGGTCGACGCGGGGTGCAGAACGCAGCTTCTTACGTCGGCAACGTGCGTTTCCTGAGTAATGAGTTTAAGGCTCTCCATAAACTTGGCGCAAAGAGTAGCGTCGCCCTTTATACCGAAGCTCATCATACCGCCCTGACCGTTGGGAAGGTACTTCATTGCCAAAGCGTGGTACTTGTTGTCGGGCAGAGAGGGGTGGCGCACCCACTCGATCTTGGGATGATTGGAAAGGTACTCGGCAACCTTGGCCGCGTTCGACGAATGTCTTTCCATTCTCAAAGCCAGCGTGTCGCAGCCTATGTAGGAAAGGAAAGCGTTCTGCGGCGACATAATCGCGCCCGTATCGCGGATAAGCTGAGCGCGGCACTTGGTTGCAAACACTGCCGAGGGCAGGTCGGCGTAAACCAGGCCGTGATAGCTCTCGTCGGGCTCGTTGAACGAAGCGTAGCGGGGATTTCCCTTGAAATCGAAGTTGCCGCAGTCGACGATTATTCCGCCGAGCGCCGCCGCGTGACCGTCGAGATATTTCGAGGAGGAATGAATTATAACGTTTGCGCCGAACTCTGCGGGACGGCAGAGCGCGGGGGTGGCAAGCGTGTTGTCAACCATCAGAATGACGTTGTGCTTTTGGCAGATGCCCGCAACCTTGTCAAAGTCGATAACCGATATCGCGGGGTTTGCAACCGTTTCCACAAACACCGCCTTGGTCTTGCCGTCGATGAGTTTTTCGATTTCCTCGGCGGTATCGTCGGGCTCGAAAAATCTGCACTCGACGCCGAGCTTGGGAAGCGTTACGCCCAAAAGATTGTACGTGCCGCCGTACACCTCGTGCGAGCAGACGATATTGTCGCCCGCGCCCGCTAAGGTCAGAACGGCAAGCGTGGTCGCCGACATACCCGAGGCGCAGCCGATAGCCGCAACGCCGCCTTCAAGCGCCGTGACCTTGCCCTCGAACGCCGCAACCGTGGGGTTGGCAAGGCGGGAGTAGAAGTAGCTTGCGCTCTTTAAATCGAAGCAGTCCGCCATAGCCTGGGTGTCGCCGTAAAAGTACGTGGTCGACTGAACGATGGGGGGGATTCTGCTTTCGCCCGTCTTGGGGGTGTAGCCTGCCTGTACGCACAGCGTATCGAGCTTGTAATCTTTCATATATATAAACTCCTTAGAATTCTTTTATCTGTCTTTTCGTGTCGCGGTCGATATCGCGCGCCTTAATCGATTGTTTCTTGTCGTAGTTCTGCTTGCCGCGGCAGAGCGCCACTTCAACCTTGATTAAATTGTCCTTAAAGTAGAGGGCTATGGGCACGAGAGTCATACCCTTCTGGTTGATTTTGCCGACGATCTTGTCTATTTCCGCCTTGTGTAAAAGTAGCTTGCGGTCGCGCTTGCTGTCGCGTGAGTTGAACGCGCCGCTCTTGTCGTAAACGGGAATGTGCATATTTTTAAGCG
>CAMWKX010000173.1 GCA_947174955.1 uncultured Clostridia bacterium
TGCCCGCCTTTTTTACGCCTCGGCAGGTCATACAGGTATGCTCCGCCTCGCACCATACCATAACGCCCTTTGGCGCGAGGTGCTCCATTATCGCGGTGGCAATCTGCTCGGTCAGCCTTTCCTGCAACTGTAATCTCTTTGCGAAAACTTCCACGCACCGCGCGAGCTTGGAAAGTCCCACCACCTTTTTATCGGGTATATACGCAATCGCCACGCGACCGAAAAAAGGCATTAAATGATGCTCGCAGGTAGACGAAAAAGATATGTCCTTTTCGATAACTATATCGCCGCCCTCGACGTCGAAAGTCGTGGACAGCACGTCCTTTGCGCTCATCTGATTGCCCGAGGTGAACTCTGCGAAAGCGTCGGCTACGCGGCGGGGAGTTTCCTTTAATCCCTCGCGCGTTACGTCCTCGCCCAACGCTTCGAGCAGGTCCTTTACGGCTTTCATTGCCTTTTCTCTATCCATAATTTTGCCTCCTTTAAAAGAGTGAACGAACCGCAGACAACCACGGTTTTAGTAGAAGCTAAATCCAGTGCTTCCGTTACGCTTTGCGCAGCCGAAACGCTGACGAAATATTTTCTGCAAGCTTCGGCGGTTTCTTCAACGCTTCTTGCGCGCGGGCTCTGGCACTTGACGGCGATAATACTATCGGCAAGCCCCGCAAGCATAGCAATGTTATCGTCCAAATTCTTATCTTTAAGACACCCGAAAATCAACGTGATTTCCGAACGCGACAAACTGCCGTGAGCTTGGCTTAACGGCTCGAAAGCCGCGGGGTTGGGCGCGCCGTCCAGAATATAATCTCTGCCGTCCGCCGTTATCTTTTCCACTCGCCCTGCGGGTTTAGCATTATTAATACCCTCGCGGATTGCATCTTCGGGTATGCCGAGAATTTTCGCACCCTCTGCCGCCGTTGCCGCATTGTATTGCTGCAAATCTCCCGTGCCTTCGGCAAAGCGCACTCCGAGGTTTCCGAAATATTTCCTTGCCTCGTCGGGCTGGAAGTCGTTTACGACCACGGGGCAGTTATTTATTATCCCCGCCTTCTGCGCGCAGATTTCTTCAATCGTGTTGCCGAGATATTGCGTATGCTCCAAGGATATGGAAGTTATTACGGCAAGCTCTTTTTTGTTGATTGCATTGGTAGCGTCGTTAAGTCCGCCCATACCGCACTCTATTACCGCCCACTCGCACCCCTCTTCCCTGAACGCGAGAAGCACGCCCGCAGTTTGAATTTCAAAGTCGGTCGCACCCAAATCTTCGGCGGCGGTCAAAGCTCTTTCAAAATACTTTTCGACAACTTCCGCAGGCAAAGGCTGACCGTCAATTGCGAACTGGTCGTAAAAATCGTAGACGGCAGGCGAGGTGAACGTTCCCACCTTCTTGCCCGCGGCAATGAGTATCTGCTTAAAATACTCCGCAGTAGACCCCTTGCCGTTGGTGCCCGCTATGTGAATGATTTTCAGCGAATCGTCGGGACTGCCGAGATTATTTAAAATGCTCCGAGTAACGTAAGTACCCGGGTGAATTTCGGTATAATCCTTATGTTCCATAAGTCTTTACATTATAACATAATTCGACGCGCCTGCGCAAGAATATTGAAAACAAAATTGTACAAACTTATTTTATGGCTTTGATATTTATCAGAACGGCGGTAATATTTTTTACGCTACTCATAATTATGCGGCTTATGGGCAAGAGCCAGATAGGCGAAATGCAGCCCTTCGAGCTGGTTATCACCCTGCTCATTGCCGAGCTTGCCTGCATACCTATGGCGGACAGCTCCATCCCCCTTCTGTACGGAATAATCGCAATCGTATCCATATTTATTCTGCATCAGATCGTCTGGCTTCTGGATTTATGGTTCAAGCCGATGAAAACGGTTATCTGCGGCAAACCCTCGCTGGTCATAACCAAAGAGGGTATCGACAGCTACCAGCTGCGCCAGAATAACCTGGACGTTTCCGATTTAATCGAGAGTATGCGCGGTGCGGGCTATTTCAATCTCGACGACGTATACTACGGGCTGTACGAGGCGAACGGCAAGTTTTCGGCTCTTGCAAAAGAAGAACTAACACCCACCCTTCCCATACTCCTTATCGACAACGGCAAGCCCGACGAGAAGAACGCGAAGATTGCGGGCATAACCTTAGACGACGTCAAAAACTTTGCCGACAAGCAGAAGGTTAAACTTAAAAACGTGCTGGTTATGACGGTTGACGCCAACGGCAGAGTTTACTTTCAGCAAAAGGGCAAGCCGTACAAAATTCTCAATATGAAGGTGAACGGACAATGGTAAAATCAATTATCTATACTTTGGTTGCGATTGCCCTGTGCGTCGGCTTGTTTTTGGGAACGCAGTATTATATCGGGCACCAGCTGGGGCAGTTCCACTCCGCCCTAGAAACGCTGTACGACAAGATTGAGGAAAAAACCGCCACACGCGAGGACGCGTACGCCGTGCGCGCTATGTGGGCGGACAAGAAAAGCAAACTTCACATTTTCATTCCTCACAACGACATCTCATACGTCGACTACTGGCTGAGCGAGGCTTG